>JADJTG010000007.1 GCA_016711285.1 Sphingobacteriales bacterium | reverse complement strand
AGGTTGGTATCGGCGGCGGGCGGCGGTGTGGCGGTGTCGGCGGCTTTGGGGGCTTCGGCGGCGGCAGACGGGGCTGCTACAGGAGACGCTGCTATCATAGCAGGAGCGGGAGCAGTACTATACACTACACGATCGCCTCCGTTTTGCGCTTCAACGTATGCTTTGGTGCGCAGGGTGATTTTAAAATTTTCGCTCTCCAACTTCAACTCTGCAATATCCGATTTGCTCAACAGCTTTACTAATTCTTGTATCTCTTTAAAATCCATAAAAAAATAGCGATAAATTGATGTGTTTGGTGAATAATGATTGAAAGATACTATATTTTTCTTTTATACGAGGTATATAAATTAATTTGACCGAAGTATGCTGCTGCTCTCTTCGTCATTTTATTTCCGGCAAAAACATCAACCGCCCGACTTTTTATCTTCTTTTTTATCCGTTTTTTCGGTATGTAATTTTTTTTCGTAGCGTTCCAAAAACTCCACCAACTGCTCAGGATTGAGGCGTTTGCCGATGATTTTTTTGTCTTTATCCAAAATAAACAGGCGCGGTGTGCCGCTGATGTCGTATTGCTCGCGGAAATTGCTTTTGAATTTCGGGTCGGCTACATTTATCCACGAATTGGGATTCTCTTTCAGGTACTGTGCCCATTTGTCCATTTCCTGCTCCACACATACCGACAATACCTGAATGTTGTAAGTGGCTTGGAGCGTATCAAAAGCTGCTACTAAATGAGGGGTTTGTTTTTTGCAGTGTCCGCAGTCGGGGTCCCAAAACCACAGCAGCAAATAATCGTATTGCAAACCGTACATATTCACCATATTGCCTTTGTCGTCCTGCAAAATCATATTGGGGGCGGGTTTGCCGAGTAAATTAAAACGCAACTTATTCGCTTTGTCGGTGATTTTGAACAAATCCGTATCACTGAGCCAAGTGGCTTGTTTGGTGGAGTAGTAAGTGTCGGAAATATGTACATACACCGCATCTAAACCCATAATTTGGGAAGAAAAATATTTATTGAGCAAAGTGCCGAGTACATATTGAAACATTTTTTCGGTGGGCTTTGATTTTTCTATAATCATATCCACATGGCTGAGGAGCGAGTCGGAGGTCTGCGCCACCATTTTATCCAAATAAGTGTTTATTTTTTGGTGAATTAAGGAGGTGCGCAACAAGCGGGTGTCGCTGAAATCCACATTATCAAAAAAATGGGCGCGCTCATAATAAAAACGCGCATTGCTGTCGTTTTTCCATTTTTCTTTGAGGTCGACGGGTATTTCGGGACCTTCAATGGTATAAAGTACTTTTGAAAAGAAACAATCGGGGCATTTTTTGCGCAAAGCGAGGCGTTCTTCCTTTACTTCGTTGTCAATGGCAGTAAGTTGCTCCTTTAGCTTTTTTACGGTGATGCTGTCTTTGGCGGTCTCTTTTTCTTTGATTTGGGCGTTTATTTTTTCGCTTTGCTCCTGTTTTTGTTTGATAAAACGCAAATCTTCATAAAAAAGGTCGTTGCCCGGACTGTTTTTAAATTGGGTATTCTTTACAAAATCGCTTGTATCTGTGGTAACAGAAAAATGCTGTTCGTGGTCATCTACGATGATTTCAAAGTATTTTTTGTTGGGGGTGATGATGAGGTACATACCGCCGTCCAAAGCAGTTTCGCCTTTAAATACGCCCTCTCCCTTGGCACTTAAACGAATAGTATCTTTTACATACTGCTTTTCTCCAAAATGATAGCCCAGCAGCACCGTAGTATCTTTCAAACCTCTCACCGCTACTTTTATTTCATAACCATCGGGTGGCATGGGAGCAGCGGCAGCAAAAGATGAAGCGGCAAAACAAAAAAAAACTATTCCCAAAAGGAAAAATCTTACAACGCTCATATAATATGAATGATATGTTTTTTTCAACATCGCAAAGGTAAAATGAATTTCTTAGTGTAACTATCTTTTCTTTAAACCTATAGTGCTGATTAAATAATATTAACAAAAAAAACAGTGAGATTTTATGATATGTTTTAAACATAAAAAAATTAAAGCAAATATAATATTGGTACATCACTTTTTGCTGAACTTTGTTTATATGTATTTTTAAATTTTATTTGCTTTATTTATATTTACGAATTATTTATTTTCTGTTGAATAATTCTTACTTATGTTTAAATACTTCTTTCTTTTTGTTTGCTTGTTCTGTTTTACCGCCGTCACATTGCAGGCTCAAAATTATTTTACCTGGGACAACGCCACGATGTATTTTGCCATTACCGACCGTTTTAATGACGGCAATAGTGGCAATAATGCTTCTTACGGACGCGGCACCGACCCTGTGGGCGGCTTTATGGGCGGCGATTTTGCCGGACTCACCCAAAAAATCAATTCCGGCTATTTGGATAGCCTTGGCGTAAATGCAATTTGGATATCGCCGCCTTACGAGCAAATTCACGGCTCGGTGCCGGGATATGGCAGTAATTCGGCTTTTCAAAACCACTACGCCTATCACGGTTATTACGCGCTCGACTTCACCGAAACTGATGCCAACTTCGGTACATTTGCAGAGTTTCAGACTTTTGTAGATGCTGCCCACAACCTATGGTATTCGTGTGGTGTTGGATATTGTACTCAACCATGTGGGCTACGATAATACCGCCGATTCGCAAACCTATAATTTGGGCGCAGTGAGCAATCCTACCGACCCGCTTTGGTGCAACTGGTGGACAGACAACAACGGTGTGCCTTGGATTCGCAAAGGCGATGGCACGCAATATTGCGCCGTTGCCAGTGGCGGCGATGACCTCACGATGGCACTCGCCGGACTTCCCGACATTCGTACCAACTACACTACGGCGGTGGGCTTGCCCAAGGTGCTGCAAACCAAATGGAACAGCACCAAAGAAGCACAGGAACTCGCCGAACTCAACACTTTTTTCAACAATACAACACTCACTGCTACTCCTTCCAACCACCTCATTAAGTGGCTCACCGATTGGGTGCGGCAGTATGGAGTTGATGGTTTTCGCATTGATACCTACAAACATGTAGAGCGGGCAATATGGGGCGAATTGAAAGACCAAGCCAATGATGCCTTTGCAGAATGGAAAACCAATAATCCTGCAAAAAAATTAGACGACAATGATTTTTGGATGGTGGGCGAATGGTATGGACACGGACCCGGAAAAAATACCGAAGCCGTGACAGTTGGCAAAACCGATGCGCTTATCAATTTTAACTTTCAATCGCAGGCGGCTACACCTACCGCCCTCAACAGCACTTATGCCAACTATGCCGCTATCGTCAATCCCGACCCCGAATGGAATATTCTCAGCTATATTTCTTCGCACGACACCTACCTTTTCGACCGCAACGATTTGATAGATGGAGGTACTTCTTTGTTGTTGGCACCCGGAGCAGTGCAAATTTTTTATGGCGATGAAAGTGCCCGTCCAACCTTGTCGTACAATACAGGTACTGATCAGGATACGCGCTCTTTTATGAATTGGAGCAGTATCAACAATACCGTACTCAACCACTGGAAAAAATTGGGTAAATTTCGCAAAAAACACCCTGCCATCGGTGCGGGTACGCACACTTTAATACAAGCCACTTCGCCTTATATTTTCAAGCGCGAATATCAAAACACAGCCGCCGGCGTATGCGATGTGGCATTGATTGCTTTGGGAACAGGCAGCGGAGCAGTTACTTTGAACGTAAGCGGCACTTTTGCCAACGGAACGCTGCTGCGCAACTATTATACCGGAGCTACCGCCACCGTAAGCAATGGGCAAGTAACCTTTACCGTAGGCAGCGAGCAATTATTATTAATAGAAGCTGTGAATAATTTACCTTGTTTGTTGGTGGATATATCGCCGGATATATGCTCTTCGGATACACCGGTACAGGTGACAATTTCGGCGGCTGACGGCAATAATCCGAATACCACACCTGCCATTTATTATACCTTTGATGCCAATGCTAACCCTGCCAATTTAAGCCAATGGACGCTCTACAGCGCACCTTTTACACTCAGTCAGTCGCAAACGGTATATACTTTTGCCCAAAATACCGCCGGAGAACAATCGGAGGTATTGTCGCAGGAATTTGTTATCAACGAAGTGCCGAGCATCACCATTCATTGGAATGCTGCCGCCGCTAATTGCAGCAATCCAAAAATTTATATCTGGGACATCAATGGCATACCAAATACCGCACCTGCCGCTTGGCCCGGGCTTTCTATGAGCGACCCCGATGGCGACGGCTGGTACGAATACACACTCGTAAATGCTTGCTTTGCCAATGTGATTTTTTCGTGCAACGGAGCAAATCAAACAGCAGATTTGAGGGTAAGCGGCGATGCCTGCTACGACAATGGCTGGTTGAGTACTTGCCCTGACTTTCCGCCCGCTACCTACATTGCGCCCAACGGCGGCAACTATGGTGTGGGCTTCTTAGATGTGAGCATCGTGAGTACCGGAAACAACTGCTACACCTATTATACCACTGACGGCACCGCGCCTACTGCTGCTTCTACTCCTTACAACGGTGCTTTTTCACTCAATGGCTATGCGGGCAGCAGTTATACCGTACAGGCAGTTTCTTATTGTGGCAATGATACGAGCAATATAGCCACTCAAACATATACCTTCGCCGATGGCATTACTTTGTATTGGAACTCCAACGGCACTTGCAACACACCTTATATATATGCGTGGAATTTAAACGGTGTAAGCGGCACGAATATAGGAGCTTGGCCCGGCAAACTTATGAGCGACCCCGATGGCGATGGTTGGTTTGAATACAGCATCGCCGGAGCCAACTGCGTCAATGTTATTTTTAATTGTGGCTCTAATCAAAACCAAACCTCCGACCAACTCAATATTTGCGCCGACTCTTGTTTTCAGGGAACTACGGCGGCGGGTGCTTGGGTCGCTTGTCCTACTTCGGTAGCAGCTTGTCCCGAAGATTTAACCTTGAATACAACACCTATTGCGGCAGATACCTATTCGGTGCAGGAGGTGATATTTTCGGCAGGCAGCGTAAATAGCGGCACTACGGTTCATTTTGAAGCGGGGGAAGCGATTGTGCTGATGAATAATTTTGCGGCGGTAGCGGGCAGCAATTTCAGGGCGAATATAACAGCCTGCGGCGGCGGCAACAAAACAAAGGCATTGAACAACGGAATAGCTCTCGGAGCAAACTCCGCAGCCGATGTTTTTATTGCACCGAACCCCGCCCGCGAAATGGCTTTGCTGTATTTACGACAACTGCAAAATGAAACCCTGCAAGTGCGCTTATCAGATTTAAGCGGAAGATTGTTGTATTTTACAAACCCCTCAACGGTAGATAGTGAACTACAAACTATTGCATTGCCTTTATCCGGTTTGCCGCAGGGCTTGTATATAGTACAAATACAGGGTAAAAATTTTTACAAAACTATAAAATTGCAAATCTTGTACTAATACCAATAAGTAGTTGAGCCTATTTAGTTTATATTGTTTTTAATCAAAACTCTACTATCAAAATATTGGTTTTCAGTTAATTATACCCGGGGGGGCTCCCCCCCGGGGGGGGACGGGGGGGGGGGGGGGGCGGGGGGGGGGGGCCCGGGGGGGGGGCCCCCCCCCTGGGGGGGGGGGGGGGCCCTACCCCGGCCGGGGGCCCCGGCTTGGGCGGGGCCGGCGGGGCCCCCCCCCCCCTCTCGCCCCCCGGGCCTCGCGCCCCCGGCGCCCCGGGGGGGGCGGGGCGGCCCCCCCCCCCCCCCCCGGGGGGCCCCCCGGGCCGCCGCGCCCGGGCCGCCCGGGACGGGCCTTTCCCCGTTATCTTTTAATCATCAATTGAATAAATCACAAATAAATGTGTGCTATCACTTAAATACGGTCAATAATTTATTTTGCTCATATTTTTAGAACACGGATTTAACAGATTGAACGGATTTTTACGGATAAAAAAATCTGGGTAATGGTTTTATTACAACTGGGTAAAGATACCGGACAAACCAATCATATAGAGCGTTGAAACAACAGCATTTGGCAGGTTTTGGGTAGGCTGACGCGAAAAACCTTGTCTTTTCTAAAAGCGATTTCTTCAATGACATTGTTATCAGGCTTTTTATCATCAGATACAGCAATGCCAAATCAACAACAGTTAATTAAAAACTATTACCAAATATTTTATAAGTCTAAATATTTTGAAAGAAGCACAATTTGCCCTAAGTGGTAGGAGTCGTGTTGTAAAATGCCTTGTATATGCTCATAATACGTCATATTATTGTTGGGATAGCGTAATTCAAATGATTCGGGATTAAAATTTTTCAAGAATTCAAGCCATTGTTTTTGAGTATCATCATATTCGTCCAATGTTCTTGCCCAAGCAACTTTTGATTGAACAGGTATTGGCTCAAAGTAATTGTTATCCGGTGTAGTCACTAAGATACCCTGAAGCCTTTTCAAAACATTGGTTCTCCAATTTATTAAATGGTTCACAATTTCCCAAATAGAGTTGCCTGTTGGAAGCGGTTTAGTAGCTGCTTGTTCGGGTGTAATGTTGGCTAAAACAGACCTGATATTAATATCTATCCAGGGTTCGCCATCGTATAGCTTTTCAAAAAGGCTAATTATTCTATTTATTTCTGTCATTATTATTTGTGCGTAAAATTTTTAATTAATGAGTTGTACTTACGACATTGCAGTCGTGCAATGCGGCGTTGCAGTCGTGCAATGCGGCGTTGCAGTCGTGCAATGCGGTGTTGCAGTCGTGCAATGCGGTGTTGCAGTCGTGCAATGCGGTGATGCAGTCGTGCAATGCGGTGATGCAGTCGTGCAATGCGGTGATGCAGTCGTGCAATGCGGTGATGCAGTCGTGCAATACGGCGTTGCAGTCGTGCAATGCGGCGTTGCAGTCGTGCAATGCGGCGTTGCGGTCGTGCAATGCGGTGTTGCGGTCGTGCAATGCGGCGTTGCAGTCGTGCAATGCGGCGTTGCAGTCGTGCAATACGGCGTTGCAGTCGTGCAATGCGGTGATGCAGTCGTGCAATACGGCGTTGCAGTCGTGCAATGCGGTGATGCAGTCGTGCAATGCGGTGATGCAGTCGTGCAATGCGGTGATGCAGTCGTGCAATGCGGTGATGCAGTCGTGCAATGCGGTGATGCAGTCGTGCAATGCGGTGATGCAGTCGTGCAATGCGGTGATGCAGTCGTGCAATGCGGTGATGCAGTCGTGCAATGCGGCGTTTACAGGCTTTTTTTAAATATTACGATAACCAACTACATCGTCTGTGGACCTGCTTTTGCTTTCGGCGGAGCAATGGCGTGATAATCGCGGGCAACCAAAGCCGTGTATTCATCTAAAATTTCTAATACACGCTCGCGCTGCGAAGATGCTACAATCGCTCCTACATGTTGTTCCATATTTAAAGTCCAGCGCAATTCAGGACGTTTGAAAGGGGTCATATCCGGTGTTGAATAACGCGACAACGAAACAATAATACCTGCATAATCATTGCGCACCGGCGGCAATATATACGGTATGCCCAAGGCTTCGGCAACTTCTAATTTTGCCCACTCTGCCCACAAATTAATACCCGAAGAAGCCTCCACCATATCCGCCAAATGTGCGCCGCCCACCCGCGAAGAGGTTTCGAGAAAATAAAATTTACCGTCTTCTTTTGATTTGATAAACTCGCTGTGCGAAGCACCGTGCCGCAAACCAAAGGCTTTCATCACCGATTTGTTGAGTTTGATGAGTTCTTTTTCGTCTTTTGAATTAAAAGGTACGGTTACAGAACGAAAAATGCCGCCGCCCTGCGACACTTCCAAAGGCGGGCTGAGGTATTGCGAACAACGCGAAAACAATACATTGCCGTCTAAGCTCAAAGTATCCACATGATACACATCGCCGGGCGTAAAACGCTCCACCAAATATTCGTGGCGGTTGTGCCCCAAACCTTCTGCTACATTCCACAATTCGTTGCTGGTATGCACTTTTTTAATACCGGTGGCGGAGGCTTCGGAGCGCGGTTTTACGACCCAGGGTGCAGGCGTTTGAGCAGCAAACTGATGTATGGCATCATCATAAAAAAAAGCGGTGAACGCCGGAACCGGAATATTAAATTCTTGTGCCCGCAGACGCATCGCTAATTTGTCACGAAAATAACGCGCTGTGGTTTGTCCCATACCCGCAATCCGAAAGTGTTCGCGCAGCAAAGCTCCCTTTTCCACATCAAAATCATCTAAAGAAATAATACGGTCAATATGCAATTTGCGCATGGTATGAGCCAAGCCGCTTTTTACAAATTCCATATTCCAATTATTATTTTCATCGCTGGGCACATAAAAAAAATCGTCGATGGCTTCGCGCGGCCAGTCTTTATCTTTGAGTTTATAAGAAGTAAGCAAATAAACCTTGCAGCCCGCTTCTTTGGCGGCACGCATAAAATTTTCACCTTTAAAATAGCTGGCGATACAGAGCAGAGATAGAGGGGCTTTCATGTGTGTTTTTGTGTGTAAAAAGAGGTAAAATAATAAATTTTAATAATTGATGAGATACTTAAAAAAAGCAAAAAGAGTAGCTTTATTTTTTCAAAAAAGGAACATCTGTCACTTTGGCGGCAATTTCTTTGTTGCGCACTTGCACCCACACTTCGGTGTTGGTTTCGGTGTGAGGACGCTCAATATATGCCAATGCAATGGCTTTGTCCAAACTCGGCGACTGTGTTCCCGAAGTTACTTTCCCGATGGCATTGCACTGAGCATCCAGCACGGTATAGCCTTGGCGCGGAATAGCTCCGCCTTCCAACATTTCCAAGCCCACCAATTTGCGGTGCACCCCTTGTGCTTTTTGCTGCATCAGTATTTCTTTTCCGATAAAATCTTTGTTGAATTTGGTAATCCAGCCCAAACCCGCCTCCAAAGGCGAAGTGTGGTCGTCTATGTCGTTGCCATATAAGCAATATCCCATTTCGAGTCGGAGGGTGTCGCGGGCAGCCAATCCGATGGGTTGAATGCCCTTGCCGCCATTAGCAGTTTGGAGGGCTTGCCACAGCTGCGCCGCCTGCTGCTCCTGAAAATACAACTCAAAACCGCCTGCTCCGGTGTAGCCCGTAGCGGAAATGAGGATATTGGGTAAGCCGGCAAAATCGCCGATAGCAAAATGATAATATGCTATCGCCGACAAATCAATGTCGGTAAAAGGCTGCAAAAGCTGTACGGCGGCGGGTCCCTGAATTGCCAACAGCCCCATCTGATTGGATAAATCGCTCACACGGGCATCGAAGCGGTTGTGTTGTTGTATCCAAGCCAAGTCTTTTTCAATATTGGCAGCATTGACCACCATCAGGTATTGGTCGGGATTGATGCAATACACAATCAAATCATCAACAATACCGCCCTGCTCATTGGTAAGGCAGGAGTATTGCGCCCGATTGGGGTATAATTTTGAGGCATCGTTGCTGCACAAATATTGCAACAAATCAAGAGCCTGTGCTCCCTCTATAAAAAATTCCCCCATGTGCGACACATCAAACAAGCCCGCATCATTGCGAACCACAAGGTGTTCTTCTTTAATACTGCTATATACAATCGGCATATCGTAGCCGGCAAAGGCTGCCATTTTTGCTCCTAATTGGCGATGGAAGGCAGTAAAACCTGTTTCTTTGAGCATAAAAAAATATAAATTATGGCAGCAATGATAATACTTTTAAAATTTTTATAAAAAATATGTGTGTGTTTTAGTGGAAATTTATTTAAAAATAAGCATTTTTGCGCCTCATATCGGAGAAGTTATTCTCTTGAGGCTCACAAAAAACCTTATTTTTTTATATTATTTTAATTTTTTTAAAAAAAATGAACAGAACACAATTAGTAGATCACATTGCCAAAGAAGCCAATTTAACAAAATCGCAAGCCTCTTATGCCTTAGATGCCTTGACAAACGGTGTTGTATCTGCTCTGAAAACAGGCGATAAAATTGCCATATCGGGTTTGGGTAGTTTTCAGTTGAGCATAAGACCTGCCCGCACAGCACGCAACCCCAAAACCGGAGAGGCTGTACAAGTGCCTGAAAAAAAACAAGTGAAGTTTAAAGTGGCTAAAGGTTTGGAAGACAGCCTTTAATACATATATTAATGGCAAAAACATAGTGTATAAAAGTCGGCTTTTTTATCAAAAGCCGACTTTTTTTATTCATACAACAAACATTCGGCAATGTAATTTTCCCAATTTTTTTGGGCAATCGTATGCAAGCTGTAGTGCGTTTCATCATCAAAACGCAATTGAGTATCTCGCCATTCATCAAGTATTTTTTTTACTTCAGCCTCCAATATTACCACATCTCTACAAGTATAAGTACGCTGTTCCAAGCAATGTTTTAAACGGCGTGCATATAGCTCCGTAATATCAAAATGGGTTTGTTCGTGGCGCAAGCAGTCGGTGGTTTTGCCCAAAGGACGCACCCACGATTCCTCTTTCAGGAAAACTGCTTTTATCCTAATTTGGAGCGTATCCTGCGGGGTACAAAAATAGCGGTACTGTATGAGAGAAGAAGTAAGGGCAGCAATACGCAAATAACGTGTTTCGGGCGGTGCTGCCTGAAAATCTGACCACTCCAAACGCCGCTCCTTGCTCCATTGCAAACGATTGGGAGCAATTTCTATATTATCTGTATTCCACCAAGCAGCCAACAAAAACCACCACCAACCTAAAAAAAGATACAGCATTGTCAATAGCGTTGTTTTTAGTTGTAAAAAATATAGATTTGTTCAACGAAAGTATTTCTTTTTTATTCTGTATGATTGTGCAAAAGCCGAAATCAGGCTTGTGTTATCTACAAATATAACATAAAATAGTTTTTAAAATGTACTCGTTCATACATGCCGCAAATTGTTATTTAAAAATAAACTAATTTTGCAGCTAACTTTTTATTTTTATACAGTGACATTCAAAGATTTCGGACTTAATGAACACTTGGTAGAGGGTTTGGAAGCGATGGGTTTTGAAACACCGACCCCCGTGCAGCAACAAGCCATTCCTTTGGTGATGCAACAGCGCGACCTCATCGCCTGCGCCCAAACCGGAACCGGCAAAACGGCTGCCTATCTTTTGCCTATTCTGCATGCCATCAGCCAAAACCAACACACGGGCATCAATACATTGATTATTGCTCCTACCCGCGAGTTGGCACAGCAAATAGACCAACAAGTAGAGGGATTGGCGTATTTTAGCGGTGCTACTTCTATTGCTATTTATGGCGGCAGCGATGGCGGCAGTTGGGACGTGCAGCGCAAGGCTTTACAAAACGGAGCCGACCTCATCATTGCCACACCCGGACGGCTGTTGCAGCATTTGAGTTTTGAATACGCCAATTTTTCTACCTTGCAACATTTGGTACTCGACGAAGCCGACAAAATGTTGGATATGGGATTTTTTGATGATATTATGAAAATCATTAACGCGCTGCCCAAACAACGGCAAACTTTGTTGTTTTCGGCTACCATGCCGTCCAAAATCAAACAATTAGCCAATACCATTCTCAATAATCCGGCTTTTGTGGAAATTGCCATTGCCCGCCCTGCCGACCGCATTTTGCAAGCCGCTTATTCCATTCACGACAGCGACAAGCTCAAAATGTTGTATCATGTTTTGCGCCAGAAAGAAGTGAGTGCGGTGGTGTTTTCTTCTACCAAAATCAATGCAAAAAACATTGAACGCGAACTGCAACAGAAAAAATTTCCGGCACGCGCCATTCATTCTGATTTGGAGCAGGAAGAACGCCAGCAGGCTTTGTTGGATTTTAAAAACGGAAAAATAAAAACTTTGGTCGCCACCGACATTTTGTCGCGCGGTATTGATATTGAAGGGATTGATTTGGTGATCAATTATGATGTGCCCCACGATGCCGAAGATTATGTGCATCGCATCGGCAGAACAGCCCGCGCTGCCGCTTCGGGGGTGGCGATTACTTTTATCAGCCCCAGAGAACAGCGCAAATTTGCGGGTATTGAAAAATTAATCGGAAAAGAAGTGCGCAAAGTGCCGCTGCCTGCCGACATCGGCGAATCACCGCTTTACGAGCCTTTCAGCAAATCCGGCAGCGGCGGCGGTAGAGGCAATGCACACAAACCCCCGCAAAACCGGCATAAAAACAGGCAAAATTCCTCGAATCCGCACAAAAAAATACTGCTGCTCCTAACAATGGTTCATCGCGCAATAATCACAACAACGAAGCAGCCGACAACAAAGAAAGAGGCAGCAAACCACAACACAAAGGAAATTTTCGCCCTCATTTCAAAGACAAAAACAAACCTTCTGACCCCGACTCTGCTCCTAAATAAAAACAGAGCATAGTTGATTTATAATTTAAAAATGCAGTTTTGTAATAAAACACTACTTTTTAATAGGTTTATATTTTGTTAAACATGTAATATAAAAATTCAACAAATCACCTCTTCAACTCCTTTTGCTTATGCGCTGCACATTATACACTGTTTTGGCATTGATTCTTGTCTATTCAACCTATCGCATTGCCATTGATTTTTATCATCAGAAAGAAAGCATCGGCGAAGCCAAAGAACAAGCAGAAAAATTTGTTCCTGACGATATATTTTTTCTGCAACGCAGCTATCCCTCCACCACTTTTGATATGCCCGCCTACGAAAAAGCCTTGGCTCAGGTGCAGCAGCACCGCCTCGCCAAGCAAGGGGCAGCGGATAAACAATGGCAACTACAAGGTCCCGGCAATATCGGCGGGCGTATTACCTGTATAGCGGCTTTGCCTTCGCAGCCCGACATTATATATGTGGGAACAGCACGCGGCGGCGTTTTCAAAACCACTGACGGCGGCACTACTTGGCAATCTCTTTTTGATGCACAAACCCACTTAGCCATCGGCGATATAGAAATAGACCCCAACAACCCCTCCACTGTATATGTGGGTACGGGCGACAAAGAAGTTTCGGGCTATCCTGCTGTGGGCAACGGCTTATTCAAAAGCACAGACGGCGGCATCACCTGGCAAAATATCGGATTGCAACAACAGCGCATCATTTCAAAAATAAATGTACACGCCACCAACTCCAACCTGATTACGGCTTCGGCGATGGGCTTGCCTTTTGAGCCTGACGAACACCGCGGTTTGTATCGCTCTGCCGATGGCGGCAACTCGTGGCAAACTCTTTTGCAGGTAAACGACTCCACCGGCGTTATTGATTTTTTGGTACACCCCCAAAATCCCGATATTATTTATGCTGCCAGTTGGGAGCGTTTGCGGAGCAATCGTTTTAATATCATAAATGGTTTGAACGCCCGTATTCGCAAAACAACAGACGGCGGTGCAACTTGGCAAATTCTCTCCAACGGTTTGCCTGCCGACAGCCTCTCGCGCATCGGATTGGCGATGCACCCCGACGACCCCAATATTATTTTTGCCGAAATAGTAGGCAAAAACCAAAATCTGCAAGGGGTGTATAAAAGCCCCGACAGTGGTGCTACTTGGCAGCAGATGGTACAAGACGATTATTTTAAAGACTCGGCTCTGGCGGGTTTTGGTTGGTATTTTGGTAAAATACGCATCAATCCTTTCAAGCCGCAGGAAATATATTTGTTGGGCGTAGATTTGTGGCGCAGCGAGGACGAGGGCGAATTTTGGAATATGGTGGGTCCTCAATGGTGGACGTATGAGGTACACGCCGACAAACACGATTTGTTGTTTTTAGATGCCCACACACTGCTGCTTGCCACAGATGGCGGTTTATATAAAAGCACTGATGGCGGCACTACTTGGAAAGACATAGAAAATTTGCCCGTAACACAGTTTTATCGGGTTGCCTACAATCCGCACCAAGCCAATGATTATTGGGGCGGCGCACAGGATAACGGCACTATGAATGGCAATACCGACATTCTGAATGATTGGCTGCGCCGCAATGGAGGAGATGGATTTCAGGTGCGTTTTCACCCCGAAAGCCCCAATGTGGTGTATAGCGAAACGCAATGGCTCGGTATCAATGTGAGCACCGATGGCGGCGACAACTGGCAAGATGGCACTTTTGGCATTGATATGAGCGACCGCATGAACTGGGACGGACCTTATTTCATCAGCCCCAACAACAGCTACGATTTATATTGTGCTACGCACCGCGTATATAAAAGCGAAGGTTCTTTGATACCCAATTGGTCGCCTATAAGCGAGGATTTGACTGATTTTACAGAAAACCCTGACGAAGAAAACCCCAAATTACACACCATTAGCAGCATCGCCGAAGCAAAAGGAGCATTGGGGCTTTTGTATGTGGGCACTTCTGATGGCAATGTGTGGCGCAGCAACAATGCCGGTACTTCGTGGGAGCGCGTAGATGCCTCTTTGCCCGACCGCTATGTGACACATTTGTTCACTTCTTACGAAAACTCCAACCGCGTGTGGCTGTCTTATTCGGGTTATAAAGATAATGACGATACGCCGCACTTGTTTCGCAGCGATGATGCCGGAGATACTTGGTTGTCGGTAGCCGGCGATTTGCCGAACATTGCCATTAATCGTGTAGCAGTGATGGAAGGAAACGAAGATGTATTGTTTGTTGCCACAGACGGCGGCGTTTATTTTTCGCAAAACGGCGGCACACACTGGGAATTGCTCGGCAACAACCTGCCCATTGTGCCTGTTTATGATATAGAAATTGATGCAACAGCCAAAGAATTGATAGCCGGAACTTTTGGTCGCTCATTGTGGACAATAGATATAGCAGACCTCCTGCCCGCACAACCCTGTACTTTGGTTTTGGAAGATGATTATTATTCTTTGTATGACAACCCTCAAAATTTATTTGCTCCAACAGCTAACTACTATGCCACACAATGTAACAATAATACGCAAAATTGCATTTTTTTCAATGATGACTTGTGCAATCTCACTCCTTTACATGCATATATTGGCAACCCTATGTACGGTACTTTAAATATTATCAATGCAGAAACAGGTGCTTATGAATACCTGCCTCCAAATGATTTTTCGGGCGTAGATTTTTTGCAATATCAAGTATGTGTGGAAGAAAACAACTGTGCTACAGCGTGGGTATATTTTGAAATAGTTATTCCTGGTCATTTTACTTTAAGCGAAACTGCAGACATACAAGTATATCCCAATATTTTTAATGAATATTTTGAGATAAACAATACAAAACAAACACCCTCACAAATACAAGTGTTTGATGCACAGGGAAAACTCATGATGGCACAGCACAGTGCGGCGGCTAATATGCGAATAGATACCGATAATTGGAGCAATGGTATGTATTTTTTGTATGTTCGTCAGTTGGGAGGTGCGCAGCATTTTATAAAACTCATAAAAAGCAATCATCTTTGAATAATAATACAGCAGCAACGTGGTTTATCATAGCCAATCCGGTGTCGGGCGGCGGCAAAAGCAATCATCAAGCCTCCGAATTAGCACAATTATTACAAAAGAAAGGAATCGCTTTTGAACTTTTTTTTACCGAAAAAACAGGACACTGCATTGCTTATGTTCATAAAGCTTTGGAGCAGGGTTTTCGGCATTTTGCCATCATGGGCGGCGATGGTTCTTTTTTTGAATTGACCACTGCTATTTTAGCCCAACAGCAAGTGCCTTCTACGGAAATCACCGTATTGCTGGCTCCCGCCGGCACAGGTAACGATTTTGCACGCACTGCCCACCTCCCGCAAGAGCCTTTGCTATGGGCAAATATGATAGAAGCCGGAAAAACACGTTTGATAGATACGGTTTCGGCGACTTTTCAGAACTACGAACAGCCCACGGCACCTTTTTATTTTTTAAATGTGGCGGGCTTGGGTTTTGATGCTTATGTCGCTAAAAATTATTTAAGTAAAAACAAAAATATGGGGCAGTTGTCTTATTTGTTGTCGGTGTTGCAGGGCTTGTTCAGCTATCGCAATCAGCCGGTGGCAGTGGCGATAGACCCACCCCAAGGCAGCCGCATTGCCACCAAAATTTTTACTTTGGCAGTCGGCAACGGCAAATATTTCGGCGGCGGTATGAAAATATGCCCCCACGCCGAAATTGATGACGGTTTGCTCTATGTGACACTCATACAGAATATGCTCAAATTAGATGTGGTACGCCAATTATCGGCATTGTACAACGGCACTTTTATCAAGCATCCGCGCGTCAGCACCTACGAAGCCAAGCGTATTCTTATCAGCAGCCCCAAACCCATATATGTGCAGTTGGACGGCGAAGTGGTTGGGCAAACGCCGGTTACATTTGAAATAATACCACAATCTTTGCGTATTTTAGTGCCCTGATGTTTGTTTTTCGTACATTCTTTGCTCGGTAGCACATTTTTAATGAGGATTAAATTTTACATTCTACACGAACTTCAATAAATTTGCGCCTGAATTTTTACACAGCCCCATCTTTCTGTTCAAAATGTCTTGGTTTGACCGTATAAAAAAAGGTATTGTCACGCGCACCGCCGAAAAAAAGGAAGTGCCGGACGGCTTATGGTATAAGTGCGAACATTGTAAATATACCGGCACACAAAAAGAATTGCGCGACAACGCTTATGTGTGTCCTTCGTGCGCTTACCACAATCCCGTAAAATCACAAAATTATTTTGAACTGTTGTTTGACAATGCACAGTTTGAAGAATTATTTTCCACCTTAGCTCCGGTGGATATTTTGGAATTTTCGGATTTAAAAAGCTATAAAAACCGCCTCAAGGCAGCACAAGAAAAAACAGGGCTTAAAGATGCCATGCGCGTGGGTGTGGGCAGTGTGGAAAGTTTGCCCTGCGTTCTTTGTTGTATGGATTTCACCTTTATAGGCGGTTCGATGGGTTCGGTGATGGGCGAAAAAATTTCGCGTGCCATTGACTATTCCATACAATACCATATACCTTTGATGATTATTTCCAAATCGGGCGGGGCGCGTATGATGGAGTCGGCGTTTTCGCTGATGCAAATGGCAAAAACAGCCGCTAAATTAAGCAAACTCGCCAAAGCGCATTTGCCCTATATTTCTTTGATGACCGACCCCACTACCGGCGGCGTTACGGCTTCTTTTGCAATGCTCGGCGATTTGAATCTGGCAGAAAAAGGAGCTTTGATAGGCTTTGCCGGACCCCGCGTTATCCGCGAAACCATCAGAAAAGAATTGCCCGACGGCTTTCAGAAGGCGGAGTTTGTATTGGAAAACGGTTTTTTGGATATGGTCATTGACCGCCGCAATTTAAAAGACCAACTTGCTACATTTTTATTTTATTTCAAAAATTAAAAATGATAAAAACTACAACCAATCGTTGTTTGATTTTATTATTGCATTTCAATTACAAAAGATTTTATTTTATACACACACTGTAGAAAAAAAGTAATCAATCAAAAAAAACAATGGAGTTTTTAAAGAAAGTGAGCGACAGGCTTCTGTATGGCAAAAAGCGATACAGACACTCGCGCAAATATCATAATCCGGCAGATGCAGCAGAGATAGTTCCTTATATTGTACATTTGCTGCAGCCCAAAAGTGTGGTAGATGTAGGTTGCGGCACCGGAAGTTTTTTGAAAGTATTTAAGGAGCAAGGTGTTGAAATTTTGGGTATTGAGGGGGAATGGACACAAAAACAACTCCTATACATTGCCCCCGAAGAAGTATATATCGCCGACCTCGAAAAACCTCTGCAACTCCCCAAACGCTACGATTTGGCGGTAACTTTGGAAGTAGCCGAGCACATTTCAGAAAAAAACGCCCCCACATTCGTAAAAAGTGTGGTGGATTTGAGCGATGTGATTCTGTTTTCGGCAGCCATACCCAAACAACTCGGTCAAAATCACCTCAACGAGCAATGGATAGCCTATTGGCAAAGCCTATTTCGTGAGCACGACTACGAAGTATATGATGTATTACGCCATCATTTTTGGGATAATAAAAAAATATGGTGGTGGTATCGTCAGAATATGTATTTGGTGATAAAAAATACGGTGCAGCATAATTTTGCAAAAAAAGACAAAATCTTTAACTATGTACACCCCGACCTCTACAGCGAGCGTATGGACGAGTACCAATCCGTTTTGAGTGGCAGAGAGAGTTTATTTCTATATATTTTGTTGTTTTTCCGCTTTTTTACGGTACGTTTAGGGCTTACTCGTTAAGAAAAATCAGGGTTCATTTGGCAATATCGGCTTCCCGAATACTTGTGCGCCTACGATACCTTTCAATGCATCGTCATATACCACAGAAATACCTGCATGCGTAAATTTTTTGTTGAGTAAATTTTCGCGGTGTCCTTTGGAGTCCATCCAACCGGCTACCATTTCTTTTGCAATTTCTTCGTAAGTGGGCGCAATTAAAGTGATGCGCTTTCCTTCTGTAAGGATTGTAAAACCGTTAAAAGCCAGATTTTCGCCCAGCAGTTGATAATCGTCTTCTGTGCCACCCGCTGTTACTACGCGCTCACCCAGCGTATCGTAGCGTTTTGACCGCTGGCTGTGCGTAAGTTTGCGCTGTTCGGCGCAATAGGCAGCCTGTATATATGCCGCCTCCTGCAATAGCCCGTCATTGTAGAGTTCGGGTTTGTTTTTTTGTCTGCGAATACGGTTTACTTCCTCCTCTATTAATCGTTCCAAACGCAATGCGTCAAAATCGGTGGGGTCAATCTGTGTGGCGGGGTCGTCAATGGAGAGCCGTGCCGCCGCCGGTGCTTTTTTCAAACTGATGCTTTGTGCCATCACACCACTGCCACTGAACCACCACAGCAGCATTACCATCAGAATACGACAGGTTATACCGTTTATCGTTGTTTTTTGCGAGCAAAAACCTACAAAAGCCTCTTTTATCATAAATTATGAAATAATATTTTTGAGATAAACGCCAACAAGAGCAATATATTGACAAAATGAACATTTTTTTTTGGAATGCAAAAAAATTAAGTGCACTTATAGGAAGTATTCTATCGAAGTATTTATAAATTTAATTTTAGCTTAATATTGAATTAATACTGAAACAGCACCTTTGCTGCCGAATCACGGGGTATTTTTATGGGAGGAGTATGTAAAGTAAAGCAGAGAACCTAAAACAAAGGAATAACTTATATTTTTCATATCGGTTTTGTTGGTACTTTTGCATGATTGAAAAGTATTTTATTATAAAAATATGTCGGAAAAAATTAAAATTTTAGTAGTAGATGATGAGCCGGATATATTAAATTTTATATCCTACAATCTGCAAAAAGAAGGCTACGAAGTATCTACGGCTTCTGACGGTGCTATGGGCATCGCTATTGCTAAAAAAGAATTGCCGGAACTGATTATTTTGGATATTATGATGCCGCAATTAGACGGTATAGAAGTATGCAAAGAACTCCGCGCACTGCCTCAGTTTGATAATACACTGATTGTGTTTCTTACAGCCCGCAACGAGGATTATTCCCAAATTGCGGGTTTTGATGCCGGCGGAGATGACTATATTTCAAAGCCGGTGCGTTTGCGCGTACTCATCAGCCGCCTCAAAGCTCTTTTGCGCCGCCATTCCGCTGCTGCTCCCGAAACAGAAACCACACGCCAGCAATTCGGAGATTTGAGCATTGATGCCGAAAAAATGGAGATATATCGCGGCGACCAACTTTGTGTGTTGGCAAAAAGAGTTTGAACTGCTCCAGCTTCTTTCTTCCAAACCCGGCAAAGTATTTATGCGCAGCGAAATTTTTTCGCGGGTGTGGGGAGCAGACCTCATCGTGGGCGAGCGCACTATTGATGTGCATATCCGCAAACTGCGCGAAAAAATTGGCGAAGACTATATCAAAACAGTAAAAGGTATCGGCTATAAATTTGACTTTTAAAAAAAACTCAATCAACGGGGCTGTTGTTGTTCATATAGCCATTGCGCATAGGCAAAATCCGGCGGTGTGGTGAGTTTGATATTGTTATTTTGCCCTGCCACCAAAATAATCGCCTGCCCATAAGCCTCCACCACCGAAGCATCATCGGTAAATACTTCACGAAAATCCTGAATATAGGCAGCCTGTAACACAGAAAAACGAAAACATTGCGGCGTTTGTACGGCTACATAAGCGGCGCGGTTCACCGGCTCGCTGTCGCCCTGATTGTTTCGGAGGCGGCGCAACGAATCGTTGAGCGGCACTACCGGAATAGCTGCTCCTCGCAGGGCGGCGGCTTCGTAGCATCGTTGCAGCAACTCGCGGTCGGCGAAAGGGCGCACGGCATCGTGTATGCCCACAATGGCAGAGTCGGGGGCGTATTGCTGCAAATGTGCCAATCCGTTTTGCACCGAATGAAAGCGCGTAGCACCGCCCGCTACACTACCGAATATTTTCCACTTATTTTCTTCCACGCATTTGTTCCAATATTCCAAATACATTTCGTGCATCACCACCACAATATGCTCCACAGGCAAAAAAGCCGCAAAAGAACTAATCGTATGTTCCAATATAGTTTTATCGCCTAATTTCAAAAACTGTTTGGGCAATTGGCTCTGCATACGCTCCCCTTTGCCGCCGGCTACAATAATGGCGTAGTAGTTATTGTTGTTGTTGTTGTTCATTGTATATTGCTGTTAGAACATACTATTTTTTTTTAAAATTAAATACTAAACCGAAATCCGTTGGCTACAGCGTGGCGGTATGTTTGTTCGTTGAAGCGGTACAAACGCGCCGGACGGTGTATGCCCAACTGCCGCACCGATTCGGTTTCTTCAATAAAATCCATATACATCAGTTTGCGCCGAAAATTGCGCTTGTCCAAATCGGCAATGAGGAGTTGTTCGTAGAGATTTTGCAAATCGGGCAGTGCAAATTCGTCGGGTAGCAGTTCGAAGGCGTAGGGCTGTGTGCGCAGCTGCTCCCGCAAAACGGCAACGGCATTTTTGGCGATGTCGCTGTGGTCGAAGGGCAAATCGGGGATGGCATCAATGGCGTACCAGTCGGCAGACTGCCCCAACTCGGAGGCGGTAGGCGAAAAATCGGTGTAGCGCATCAGTGCCCAATAAGCCACCGACAGCACCCTACCCTGCGGGTGGCGTTGTACGGAGCCGAAGGTTTGGAGCTGGCGAAAAAAAGGATAGCGCACCCCACATACTTCGTGCAGCAGCTTGCCCAAAGCCGTTTCTAACTCTTCGTGTTCGGCGAGCAATACCGAGGGGATATCCGCCTCGTAGCAGAAAGGCTCCTGCTGGCGTTGAATGAGCAGCAGCAAGAGGTCTTTTCCATCAAAGGCAAACAAGCAGCAATTAACGGCGACAGCAGCGTGAAAATAGTGAGGTTCGGGCATTTTTTTTACTACAAATTTTGTGTAAGTATTGTCAATGGCTTTTATGGAAAAGAATATCTGCCGTATTTACAATTCCCCTTTAAAAGCCTTGTCCAACAAACTCGGCATAATTTCGGTTAAATCTTGTTCGGTTTGTTTATGATGCTCTTTTATTGCGTTTGTTTTTTCGAGTAGTTCAACAAATTCTCTTTGCAGTCCAAGGGAAGGAGCTGGAATTTCAATTTGTTGTAATAGTTTATTATTTAAAGTTCTGTTTCTGTCAACTGTTCCAGGCGATGCGGAACTTAATTTTTCCACTCCTTCAAAAGTTCTGAAATAGTAATAAAGAAATTCAGGGTCAATAATTTCTAAATTCGGCAAACAAGTTATGTAACGATGTGAGCCAACCCAACCATCATATTTTGCAGGTATTAAACCAACTGCACCTTCCCAAGCCTTTATATTGCTGAAAAGCAAATCTCCTTCTCTCATCCAAAAAGGCTTTTGCCAAGTCAAGTCAGAGCCTTTAAAACTCGGATTTTCAAATAAGCCTCTTCCAAAACTTCTAACTCCAATTTCATAATAAGTTTCTTCTGGATTTACTTCAACCTGTCTTCTGTGGATTGGTGCAACTTCTTTCATTGGCAACCAATCAGCACTTTCTATCAGGTCAGTGTATTTGCTGAATAGTAAATTGTTTATGTCTTTGGTTTGTTCTTCTCTTAATGATTGAATTTCATCCAATCTTGATTTTACCTTCTCAATTTTTAAGACCACTTTTTCTTGTGTTTGTATTGGTGGTAATTCAATTGATAAATTTAAAAATCGGTCTAATTTTAATCTTACCCGATTTGTAGAACCTTCTGAACAAATTTTACAAGAATTATCAAAGAATGGAGTTTGTGATATATAGCTGAAGTATTGGGGAATTATAAGTTTTGTATTAAAATCATAAAGTAAGAAATCACCTGTAACGATAGCATTATCTAAGCTATCAGGTATAATCCCCATAGCCCCATTTCTTGCATCAATCTTTGAAATAATGAATTGCCCCGTTTTAGCTAAGTATTGTTTCGAGCCGATTTCACTTCCTTTTTTTAAACATCTTAACTCAACACCTTGATGTTTTATTCTCAATTTTATTTGCTTATATGTATCAAAAGGCTTCACGTTAAACATTAACTGTTTAGGTATTAGCAATTCACTTAAACGATATTGACTAATATTTCTCATTTTGCTTCAATATTTGCAGTTAAGACGTTTTCAATTTCTTCCATTAAACTGACAATTCGTCTTTCTTTTAAAAGAATTGAACTCATTATTTCCACTGGGGCTTTGTATTCAAAATCACTTTTTTTGTTTGGGTTTTTTTCGTCAAGATTGACATTAATTAGTTTCCCATTTTCATCAGTTTGAACAACTTTTTCAACGCTAACTTTCCAAGCATTATCATTCTCTATTCGCTTGTTCCACCATTTTTTTAGCTCGTCAAATTCTTCTAATTGTATGGGTCTTGTTTTGCTGTATTTCTTTTTATCAGCAGGTGGCAACAATTCATAATACCAAATGTGTTTAGTCGGTTCGCCTTGCTGAAAGAATAAAAGGTTGCAAGGTATGTCTGTATAGGGAGCAAAAATTCCTTCGCCTAATCTTACAATAGTGTGCAAATTAAAATCTTCAACTAATTGCTTCTTCACTCTTGCTGCAATACCATCGGCAAACAAAGTTCCGTGAGGCACAACAATGGCGGCTCTACCGCCATCTTGCATTGGCTTTTTACGTTTAAGTTTTCGCATAATCAATTGCAAAAAGAGTAAAGCGGTTTCGGTGGTTTGTTTGTCGTCAGGAAAGTTGTTTAAAATTCCTTTTTCTTCTTCGCCTCCAAATGGTGGATTGGCTAATACAATATCAACTCTTTCACTGTCGCCAATATCTTTTAAAGGAAAACGCAAACTGTTACCGCTATCAATTTTGGGATAGTTCAATCCGTGAAGCAACAAGTTCATTTGCGAAAGCAAATAGGGAAGTGGCTTTGCTTCGCCACCAATAATTGACTGCTCTTGTAGTAGTTTTTTATGCTCAACGGTTTTGGCTTGTTTCTTTAAATGCTCAAATGCTTCTACCAAGAAACCACCTGTTCCGCAAGCTGGGTCTAAAACCGTTTCGCCAATTTTGGGGTCAAGCATTTCAACCATAAATTTCACAACAGGACGAGGCGTATAAAATTCACCTGCATCACCGCTGGCATCTCTCATTTCCTTTAAAATGCTTTCATATAAATGTGAAAGTGAATTTAGTTCTTCGTTGCTTGTAAAATGGATTTCATCAATTTTGTTGATGATGTCACGTAGCAAATAACCGTTTATCATTCGGTTGGTAACGCCTTTAAACACGGTTGCAATTACGTCTTTACGTTCCGCTCCAGTTTCACTTTGCAAGGCTCGTAAATAGTAGAATAAACCTGTTCTTTCTTTTCCGTCTGCAAGTTTTACTTTCTCGTTGTTTACAAAAGCCAATAAATCATCACCTGTCAAATTTTTGTCTTTCGCCCAATCTCTCCAACGGTAAGGTTCTGCAATGGCTGATTTATATTTCTTTCCTTCCAATTGTGCATTTACTTCTTGTAAGTTTTCGTTGTCGTCCAAGAATTTTAAAAACATTATCCAAGTCAACATTGGCAAACGGTCTCCATCACCGTTCATTCCTTTGTCCTTGCGCATAATGTTTCTGCACGTTTTTATAATGCCACTTAAACGTTGTGCAGGTGTTTCAATGACAACTGGTTTCGCTGCTTTCTTTGGTGCTTTTTCTTTTTTCGTCTGCATCAGAATTTATAAGATTTTAGAATTTTCGGAATTACTTTTTGTGTTATATTTTGGATTAAAAACTAATTTGTATTGTAAACTTATTGCACCAAAATTGATTAATAGTCCTTTTGCAAAATCATAAGCAACTACATAATTTTTTAGCTTGTGCTAGATGCACATCTTCCAAATTTATTACAGCTTTTAACTCAACAATTACTTTGTTTTCTACCACAAAATCTGCTCTTCTTGTTCCTACTTCTATGTCTTCATAAAAAATGGTTTGTTCCACTTCTCTACCAAATCCTAAACCTGCTTTTTCTAATTCAATCGCAAGACACCTCTGGTAAATAACCTCTTGAAATCCATTGCCCAATGTGTTATGTACCTTTATTGCACAACCAATTATTTTATATGTTAATTCATCTTTTTCCATTTTGTTAATTTTCACTCTGTATGAATTTTGAAAATTCTCTAATTCTAAATATTCTGATTCTGACAATTTAAGCTGCATAAAGCAGGGTTTGTAATTCTTCAATTGCTCTTTTGAATTCGTCTATTCCACCAAATTCATTTACTATTTCTATCGGGTTGCCTTGCTGTGCAATGGGTTCAACCGATATTATGTCAGGTCTGATTTGATTTAAACCGTAGTCAACATACTTTTCTAAAATCAAATTCAAAACTTCTTTGGCTCTTTCGCTGTAATGAGCAAAAAAGTCAGGTTTGTTTTTCTTCAATAAATCGGCTCGCTGTTTTCTTGTCAATGGTTTTAAGTCAAAGGCAACAAAGCATAGCAAGTCAAACGGGTCAACATCTTGTTGTTTGGTTATTTCCATTAATTGGTCAATAGAAATTCCGTTGTTTTCCAATTCATCTAAAATGTGTTGGCGTTCTTGTAAGTCATTCCACTTGCTACGGAAATCATTCATTGAAGGAAACATCGTTGTAATCTGTTCCTTTGCGTATTGTGTAAATTGAATTGTTCTTAGTTTGCCGTTGGCATCTAAAATCTGAACGATTTCGGCAACAATTGAAACTGTTCCTTCACTGATATAATATTTTCTTCTTGGCTCGCCACCGCCACCGCCTGTTGGTGGTTCGTTTGTATTGTCAGGCTCGTCTGTTGGTGGGTCTGGTAACCATTCATCACCGTCAATAATATTTCCGTCTCCGTCAATTTCATCTTCGGTAATTAGTGGTGGTTCTCCGTCAAAGTCAGGGTCGGCAAAATTTCTCGTTGCACTTCCTGTATAATCCAAAATGGTGAAGAACAATTTTTCTTTATCTTCTCTTACTCTTGTGCCTCGTCCAACAATCTGTTTAAATTCGGTCATTGAGTTGATTGTTCTGAAAATAACAATGTTTTTGCAAGTTGGAACATCAACACCCGTGCTCAATAATTTTGAAGTGGTTACGATTACTGGAATTGGTTCGTCAATATCCATAAACCTGCCTAAATGCCCTTTTCCAATGTCTCCTTCTTCTGAAACTATGCGAACAACATAGTCGGGATATTGCTGAACTAAGTTGGCATTTAAGTTGCTTATTTCTCTGCGGAATTGGTCAGCGTGTTCTTGGTTTACACAAAACACAATCGTTTTATCAAACCTTCCATATTTCACCATAAAGATGTAAAGATGCTTTACAACTGCTTTTGTTCTTGGCAAATAGGAAAGTGTATTTTCAAAATCGGGAGTTGTATAAATGCCGTCAGGAATTAATTCTCCGTTATCGTCCAGTTGTCCATCTTCGGGTCTAAATCCTGTTGCATCCGTTTCAGTAACTACACGATGAACCAAATAAGGAGCTAAAAATCCGTCCTCAATTCCTTGTTTTAAACTGTAGATGTAAAGCGGATTTCCGAAATATGCGTAAGTATCTTTGTTGTCGTCTCTTAATGGCGTAGCAGTTAAGCCAATTTGAACAGAAGTATTGAAGTAATCTAAAACTGCTCTCCAATTGCTGTCGTCAGTTGCACTTCCTCTGTGGCACTCAGCAATTAAAATCAAGTCAAAAAAGTCTCTTGGTAATTTTCTGAATGCTCCTGTTCTGTTGCTGTCCTCAGCCAACGATTGGTAAGTAGAAAAATAAACTTCCCTGCTACTTGGTAATCCTTCTTCGGGAACTAAACATCTTGCATCACCAAAAACTGCAAAGTCTTTGGCGTGTGGGTCAGAAACTAAAATACTTCTGTCGGCAAGAAATAATATTTTTGGTCTGCGGTGTTCGCCTTTTGTGTTCCATCGGTTATTCCAAAGTTTATAAATGATTTGAAATGCAATTGTTGTTTTTCCTGTTCCAGTTGCAAGAGTTAATAAGGCTCTTTTCTTTCCTTCCAAAACTGCCTTAATTGCTCGGTTAATCGCTATTCGTTGATAATATCTAACCTCTTTGCCACTTGTGGCAAAAAATGGTTTTAAAAATGTTTCTTGAACTTCAGGCTTTATTGGTTCGGCTTGGTTTAATCTATTCCAAAGTTCTGTTGGTGTTGGATAATTTGAAATTTTGGTTTCAAGTCCAGTGATAAAGTCAAATTCTAAAATTTCTGCTCCATTGGTAGAGTAGGCAAATTTAAGTCCGAGTATTTGAGCATAGTCTTTGGCTTGTTGGATGCCGTCAGCAGCCGACTTATAATTTTTCTTTGCTTCTACAATTGCAATCGGAAAGTTTTGTGAATAGCGTAGCAAGTAGTCAAAGCGTTTCGCTTTTTTTCTTCTTGCTATTCTTCCAATCACAATGATTTTACCGTCCGTAAAAGTCCGTTGTTCAAGTATTAAATCGTCAGTCCATTGGCTGTCATACAGTTTAGGCAACACTTCCTTTCGGCAAGTATCCGCTTCGCTGTCGTGGTCGTCAATATGTATCGTTTTATCACTCATTTATTATCTTAAAATAATCCGTCAAATTAACGAATATTTGTCGGTATATGGGTAAAGTTATCCTTAAAAATGGGCTGCCTTTGTGTATTTTTGTTATTTGTAGGCTTGCTAGAACCCTGTTTTTTTCATTTACCAACTAATGTATAAAAAACTTACTCCCACAAAAATAATATAAATACACACAATTTTTACGCATCTGTGTTTAAAATAATATGGGTCGCTATACCGAGATTGACCTGCATCTAAAAAATATAAATCAATATTAGAGACTAAAAATTATCGCCTCTTTTAAATCGCTGATTCTTTTTAAAATGTGCTCAATACTATATTTTTATATATGACATAAACACTGTATAAAAAAACTCACTAACTTAATGCCGATAATTTATTTATTTACTTAACTCATCTTAATTTTTTACCTATGAGAGGTAGTATTACTCTATTTCTATCTTTGTTTTTTGTGCTGTATGCACACGCTCAGTCTGTTATTAGCGGTACGGTATCCGATGTGGCGGGCGAGCCTTTGGTGGGCGTTACAGTGCTGGAAAAAGGCAGCACCAACGGCACTACCACCGACTTCGATGGTGCTTATACCCTGAAGTGCAGGCACAACAAGCCGGTGTTGGTGTTCAGTATGATTGGATACTTGAGCACCGAAGCCATTCCTGCCGGTGACAACAACTCTGTAAATATCATTTTACAAGAAAACACCGTGAGTTTGTCGGGTATTGAAGTGGTCGGTACGCGTGCCATCAATCGTTCTGCTACCGAAACACCGCTTCCTATCGACATTATTCCCGTAAGTCAGGTGGCTGCCAATGTGGGGCAACCCGACCTCAACCAATTGCTGCAATATGTAGCACCGTCTTTCAACAGTAACCGCCAAAGCGGCTCCGATGGCTCCGACCATATTGACCCCGCTACGCTGCGCGGGTTGGGACCCGACCAAACGTTGGTATTGGTAAACGGAAAACGCCGCCATCAGTCTTCGCTCATCAACATTTACGGCACACGCGGGCGCGGCAATACCGGCACTGACCTCAATACCATTCCGGCGGCGGCTATCGAGCGCATAGAAATTTTGCGCGATGGTGCTTCGGCTCAATACGGCTCTGATGCCATTGCAGGTGTAATGAATATTGTGTTGAAAAACAGCGTAGATGAGTTTAATGGTATAATAACCGCCGGACAATGCAAAGAAGGTGACGGAAAAATGCTCAATTTGAGTGGTAATTATGGTTTTAAAATGGGCGAAAAAGGATTTACCAACGTAACGCTCAATTATCTTTCGCGGGGCAGAACCAACCGCGCCACCGACTCGCTCTATCGCCTCCAATTCGGCGATGCCGAAGCCGATGATTTTACGGCAATGTTCAATAGCAGTATGCCTTTGGGCGGCAGCACCGAGTTGTACGCTTTCGGCTCTTACAACTACCGCTTTACCGATGCTTTTGCGTGGTCGCGCAGTGCAGGCAGCGCACGCAATATTTTATCCATTTATCCCAATGGCTTCGACCCGCACATTCAATCTACCATCAACGACAAAGCTATTTCGGCAGGATTGCGCGGCAAAGTACGCGGCTGGAATACCGATTTTAATAATACTTTCGGTATGAACAATTTCCATTTTTATGTTGATGGCACACTCAATGCTTCTTTACAGGAAAAATCACCTATCCGTTTTGATGCAGGCGGTTTTCAATTCAGCCAAAACACCACAGGACTTACTTTCTCACGCCCTTTTGAAAGTGTTGCAAAAGGCTTGAACGTGGCTTTCGGTACAGAATACCGCATTGACAATTATCAAATTTTTGCGGGCGAAGAAGGTTCTTATCAAACCTACGACAAAGATGGTTTGCCGCTTAATATTTTTACGCCCGATGACAAAATTGTGTATCAAACCGATGCCAATGGCGAGTTGGTGTTGGACGAAGACGGCAACCCCACACGCCGCCCGGGTGGTGCGCAGGGCTTTCCGGGTTTTCAGCCTGCCAACGAAGTAAATGAATATCGTACCAATATCGGTGCTTTTGTGGATACCGAATTGGACATCACCGATGCCTTTATGATAGGAGCTGCCGTGCGTATGGAGCATTACAGCGATTTTGGCAATACATTTAATTATAAATTGGCTTCGCGCTTTGAAATTAATGATAATATTGCTTTGCGTGCTTCGGTGAGTACGGGTTTCCGCGCGCCTTCTTTGGCACAACTGTACTACAATACTATTTTTACCAACGTTATCAGTGGTCAGGCGATAGATGTGGTGATTGCCAAAAACAACAGCCCACTCACCCACGCTTTGGGTATTCCCGCACTCAAACAGGAAAAATCCTTTAATGTAGGTTTTGGTGTTACTTTGAAACCAATTGCCGGAATGAGCCTCACCGTTGATGCGTATTCGGTGGACATCACCGACCGTGTAGTGCTTACCGGTACTTTTTATGATGATGACGAACAAATCGGAGCAGACCTGCGTGCTTTGAATGTGGGTGCGGCTCAGTTTTTTACCAATGCCCTCGACACCAAAACTTTGGGGTTAGATGTGATTTTGACCTATGCCCGCAAACTCGGTTTGGGTCGTTTGCAGGCGACCGTTGCGGCTAATTTTAACAAAATGGAATTGGGCGACATCAAAACTTCGGGCAAATTGGTGGGCAAAGAAAGCACTTATTTCGGCAAACGCGAAGAGGCTTTCTTATTGGCATCAGCACCGCCGAGCAAAGTAAATGTAACACTGGATTACAAAATCAACAAGGTAAACTTTAATGTGCGGGCAGTACATTTCGGCGAAGTAAAACTGATGGACTGGCTCGACCGCGATGATATTTACAGCCCTAAATTAACGCTTGATGCCTCTTTGGGCTATAGCCTCACGCCAAATGTAACGCTTACCGTAGGTGCTGCCAACCTCACCGATGCCTACCCCGACGTACAAGACATAGAAACAGAAGGCGGCGGAAATTACGATGCTGTACAAATGGGCTACGCCGGTATGTTCTATTTTGGTCGTTTGTCGTTTAAATTCTAAAAAATATGTATCAAAGAGCAAAAATGCTCTAAAATAAAAACACCCGTTTCGGAGCAGTAAAATATCGCTTTGAAACGGGTGTTTTTTTATGGTTTATAAAAGTATTTTCAGAAAAATGAACGGGCTTTGAGTTTGTTTGTCTTTCAAATTTTCACTAATTTTTCGTCTTCTTAGTGCGGCGGGAGTTGTTGCCGTATTCTTACATTATCCTAAAACAATCCTTCTACCGATAAATACCGCTCTCCGGTGTCGTAGCAAAAGGTGAGTATGCGGCTGCCCGCCGGAATATCGGGTAGTTTTTGCGACACTGCCGCCAACGAGGCCCCCGACGATACCCCCAAAAATATCCCCTCCTCGCGGGCGGCGCGTTTTGCCATCGCAAAGGCTTCATCTTTGCCCACCTGAATAATGCCGTTGAGGAGTTCGCGCTGCAAAATAGCAGGCACAAAACCCGCTCCAATGCCCTGAATAGGGTGCGGCGAAGGCGAGCCGCCACTCAATACCGGCGACAAGGCAGGCTCCACTGCCCACACTTGCAATTTCGGAAAATGCTGTTTCAGTATCGCCGCGCAGCCCGTAATATGCCCGCCCGTACCCACGCCGGTAATAAGATAGTCCAAACCATCGGGAAAATCCTGCAAAATTTCTTGTGCGGTGCTGCGCTCGTGTATCCGTACATTCTCCTGATTTTCAAACTGTTGCGGTATCCACGAATGGGGTATTTCTGCGGCAAGAGCTTGGGCACGCTCTATCGCTCCCTTCATTCCCTTTTCGCGCGGAGTCAGTTCTAATTCCGCACCATAAGCCGCCATCAAACGCCGCCGCTCCATACTCATTGATTCGGGCATCACCAAAATAAGCCGATAGCCTTTCACCGCTGCCACCATCGCCAAACCTATCCCCGTATTGCCCGAAGTAGGTTCTATAATTACGCTGTCGGATTTCAGAACACCTCTGTTTTCGGCATCTTCTATCATTGCCAGCGCAATGCGGTCTTTGATACTGCCACCCGGATTGGCACGCTCCAATTTAATATATACTTCGTATTCCTGCGAAAAAAGACGCTGAAGGCGCACATGGGGCGTGCCGCCGATTGTTTCTAAAATACTGTTGGTTTTCATGTAATGATGAAATAATTAAAAAGTGATAAATTAATTTATATGTAAGTATTTGATTTAAAATATCTTGTTTTTTATACTTGTAATATTTTTTATTTAATCTTTTATTTAATAAAGCAACTAAATAACCCAATCCAAAGCGGCATTATGTTGCTGCGCCGAGCGAATATGCACCTCGCTGCGATGATACACCACCGAAAAAGGAGCTACGCTTTGCGTGAGCCACACATTACCGCCGATGATGGTATCGTTGCCCACGAGCGTATCGCCGCCCAAAATCGTGCTGCCAGCATACAAAATCGCACGGTCGCCGATGGTGGGGTGACGTTTGCTGCCCGCCATTGTTTTTTCCACACTCAGTGCGCCGAGCGTTACACCCTGATATATTTTTACTTGCTTGCCGATGTGTGCCGTTTCGCCGATAACCACACCGGTACCGTGGTCAATAAAAAAAGGGCTTTCTATGCGTGCGCCCGGGTGTATGTCAATACCGGTGGCACTGTGCGCCATCTCCGCAAAAAGACGCGGCAGCAGGGGTACTTTCAAGCAATATAAAATGTGTGCAATGCGATATACACTGATGGCATAAAAACCCGGATACGCCAAAGCAATTTCGGATTTGGAGGTAGCAGCAGGGTCGGATTCGAAAAAAAATGCTTGGTCGAGCAATAATTCTTGGTAGGCGGCGGGCAAATCGCCAAAAAAATTGTCGCTGAGATTTTCAATACCCTGCGGCAAAACTTCCGCCAAAGGCAGCAGTAGGTTTTTGAGCAAAATATGTAATTGTTGCCATTGCAGGTCGCATTTGGCTTCGTCGAATACGGGCGCACCACTCGGAAAAGAGAAATCGTAGAGAGCTTTGAGAAAGTCGGCAGCCGCCTGACGCGAAGGAATCGGCGCACGATAATGGCGGTATTCCTGTTGCAATTGGGCAAATAGGGCGGTTGAATACGAATTTGATGATATTGGCATAAAAATATTGGGAAACAAAAACAAAAAAGCCCTTCAAGCGTGTACTTGAAAGGCTTTTTTTATCATTATTAAATAAAAAATAAAATTAATCAGATAGCGGCAGGGCTACGCTGCAAAGCCTTTCGGGTGCGGTGATGCAACAACATCCGCAACAACAAAAAGCAAGCGCATTATTCAACATTTCGCGTATCATTGGCACAAATATAGCACTTGAAATATTTACGGCAAATTTTTTTCTGCCTCTTCAAAAAAAAAGCAGACATTCTGCGCATATAGTTCGGGCTGTTGATGGTTCAATTTTATATTTTTCAACACTTTTTTAGCCTATCTTTGTTTTCAAACTTATCCACCCCTATCTATCAATTTCGTGAAATCTATTCTTTTTCTCGGCTCTAAAGCCATCGGTTATGAATGTTTGCGCTATTTGCTCACCGAGCGCGTGCGGCTGCAATGCGAAGTGGTGGGCGTGCTCACAGCTGCCAACAATGCCTTAGACCACCCCACACACAATATGGAGCAACTCTGCTGGCAGCAACAAATTCCCATTTATCCCGATGTGGATACGATGCTGGGATTTCCGCCGGTAGATTTTATTATTTCGGTGCAATACCACAAAATCCTCCGCCCCAAACATATCGCCAAAGCCCTCCAACTCGCCGTTAATCTGCACATGGCTCCCTTGCCGAATTGCGCGGCTGCAATCAGTTTTCTTTTGCCATTGCCCAACAATACCGCAATTTCGGCACTACCCTCCACCGCTTGGAAACTTCTGTTGATGGCGGTGCTATTTTATTTGAAAGGCGTTTTCCGATTCCCGACAACTGCTGGGTTTATGATTTGTATCAACTCACTTTAAAACATTCCGTAGAGCTGTTTCAGGCGCATATCGGCGATATTTTAGAAGGGAATTATACGCTTACGCCGCAGGAAAGTCTCCACGCAGCACGTGGCACGGCGTATCATCACCGCGAAGATATAGAATCCTTAAAAAAAATAGATTTGAACTGGGATAAAGAGAAAATAGAAAGGCATATTCGCGCCACTTTTTTTCCGCCCTTTGAGCCGCCCTATTGTATCATTGAAGGGAAAAAATTTTATTTTAATGCCTGATTACTCGGTTCTATTCTTCGTCGGCAATGGCGTTGCCTTTGAGCATAGAAGGGTACAAAAGCATAAAAAATTTGCCGCCGCCCGCCGCAATTTGTTTCCATTCTTTTATATCAAAACGCAACTGCACCAATCCGCAAGTGGGCAACTCGCGTTCCATTTCATCATCAGATGACAAATAGTTGATAAAAGACGAAATATCGGGATTATGACCAAACAGCACTGCATTTTTAGCTTCTGAAGGTAATTGATGCACTACTGCCAACATCGCCTCAACGCCTTCAAAATATAAGCGTTTGTCTATACTTATAGAAAGGGTTTTTAGTTTTTTCTCTAAAATATCGGCAATAATATTGGCGGTAGAAAGTGCGCGTACCGCAGGGCTGCTGAACCACACATCGGGCAATATTTTTTTTCCCAGCATATAATCGGCGATTAAGGCAGCATCGTTTTTACCGCGTTTTTTCAACGGGCGTTCTCTGTCTTCCAACTCCGGAAACTCCCAGCTTGATTTGGCATGGCGAATTAAAATTAAGGTTTTCATACGCAGACTTTTTTTACCGTTTTCTCTCAAATATAAAAAGAACTATTGCTCTAAAACATTTTTTGTAAAATGATAGTTCGGGGTTACTTTAGTTTTGTTCCAAAAATTCTATAATCCCCTTAATCAAGCGCACCAAACCTATGGAAAAAAAGAAAAATAAACTGAAAGCGGTTATCATAAGCTGATATTCGCGCAGTTGCAAAATGGAAATACCCGACAAAAAATAAGCACTTATCATTAATATAGTCAATACCGCAATAAAAGCGAGTACGGAGCGTCCTAAATAGCGCACCCAATTGCGGTTGAAAAAACCCAAAACAGCATTTACCCACACATAAAACCCCAAACCGGTACTCGCAAACAACCACATTTTTTCTTTTTCGCTGCCAAACACACGAAACAATAACATCAGCAATAAAGTAATTCCTAATATCAGAGCCGCCAAACGAAAAGGTTCAAATTGCTCCAAACGCTTTTCATATAAAGATTTTTGAAGTGTTTCCTGATTCATATTGTTTTTTTAAAAAATGATAAAATGCTTTAGATTATTACCAAACAAGCAATTTGAAGGTTTGCTGCCGTGCATCTTGCTGCCATTGTATGTAATAAATACCACTGCTCAACGCCACAGGGAGCAGGGCGATATTGTCTGCCACCGTTCCCTGCCACGAGTGCAAGATTTTTCCTTCCAAGTTCAATAAATTCGCCGTAAAATTCTGAGGCGGCACGCCCTGTATATAAATATTTCCGTTGAAAGCATCATAGCCGACAACACCATTTGAAGCATTTTGCAGTTGATTCTCTTCCTCCAAGCCAACCACATAATCCAACGACAAATAGGTGCTGTGCAGCGTGAAAGACATATCGAGTATCACCGGCATCTGCGCCGAAAACGGCAAAGCCGGAGCCAATAAAGTATTCGGGATAAGCGGTCGGTCTGCCCACATTTGCAGCGTTTTTAAAGGTACACTCGTCATTTCAAACAAACCCTGAGCATCGGTAATAGCATAAGCCGCCACTATATCGCCGTCCATCAATAATAAAGGAATAGCTCCGGCGGCATTGCCGTTTTCATAATGCACAAAGCCATTGATATAGCCCTCTCCCAACAAAGTACGCGGCAGGGTTTTAAAATCAACATCAAGTTGCGGGTTGCAAAAAGCAGTGGCTTTATTGATGACCATACTATTGTGCGGCACACCCGTTGTATTGTTGCCATTGTAATAAGTGCCTATCTGATAAGGATATAAATTGTGGTCGGGAGCGGCATAAACAGCATATTGCGCAAAAGGCTCGCTGCTGTAAGTAGTGAGTTCGTAATAGCCTCCGGCATCGCTGACGGTGGTGTCGGCGGCTTGCCCCAAAGAACCTGCTGCGTACAAATATAAAGTAGCGTTGGATAAAGGCTCATTATCCGAAGTATATATATGTCCTTTTATTTTTTTAAATCATCGGCTTGCAAGGTGAGCGTTGCCAAAGCCGCACAAGCCTGATTATCTGTAACAAAAGCCTCCAGCGTATCAGGAAAACTCGGCGCATTGCCGGTATAGTATGCCACCGTATTGTTATTGATGATTTGGTGCGGAAAAAGCCATTGTACCTGTGCGCCGCCTTGCGCTTCTATTATAATGGTATCGTTGGGGCATACGGTGCTTGCCGAAGCCGACAGTGCTACCTGTGCTGCGGCATTGCCCTCATATACGGTGGCAGTGGCGGTGGCGGTGCAGCCATAAGCGTCTGTAATTTGTACGGTGTAGCTCGCCGGATAATTGCCGCTTGCCGGCGTAACCACCACTGCGGTGCTGTCGTTGAGGATTTGTGTGGTCGGAAACTGCCACTGAAATGTACCCGCGCCGCTTGCCTGCAACTGCAAAGCTCCCTGCACACATACGGTGTCGGCGGCATTTAGAGCAACTTCGGGCGTGGTGCGAAAAGGAGCAACGATGCTGTCGGTTTGTGTGCCGCAATAATTGCTGTAAAAAATGGCGGAATAGGGTGCAGCGGCATCGCTGACGGTGATGGTTGGGCTGCTGCTGCCCTGCGACCACTCAACACTATTATACCAAACGGGTTGCGCACTAAGCGTAATGGCTGCTCCGCTTTGGCTGCAAGCCATCAAATCGCCGGAAGGGATAATTTCGGGACTACGCGGCGATATATAAATATCTTTGCTCCGCGACAAAGTTCCGTAGGCATCGCTGTAAGTGTGCAGTGCCACACGATAGGTTTTTTCTTCGGGAAAAAAATAATTGAGGTTTTTTTCATAGCCCACTGTGTCGCCGTCTATTGTCCAGTAAAAATTTTGGGTATAAGGATAATTTTCAAAATAAGAAAACTGCAAAGTTGTGCCTTCACATTCGGGGATATAAGTATAATCAAAATCGGTGTAGGCTTTGTTTTCTATTTCGGCACGAATAATGACGGCATTGTCGCCATATACCAACAGACGATTCGGATTTACCAATAAAATATGATTGGCTTGCGGCAAAGATTTTATCACCGACCAGCCTTGCCATTCTTCGGTGAGTATCAGCCCGTTGTTGTATTCCACATTGCCCAAGTGGTTGAGAATATAGCCCTTATCTTTATCAAAAAACTCAATATTGGCAAAGTTGAGGTAGCTCGGTGCGGCTTGCCAAGTGCTGCCGCCGTTTTCGCTTTTGGCGATACAGGCTTTGCCGCTTCCATAAATATAATCATCGCCCACAAACGACAAATCCAGAATATTCAAAAAATCGTTGCTCTGCCATACGGCGTTCCACGTTTTGCCGCCATCGGTGCTATGAAATAGTTTTGCGCCGTCTTGCTGTGTGGCAAATACTTCCTGCTCGCTGCGCCAAAACAGTTTTTTAAAACGGATAAATTGTGTGCCGCCAAATATTTTTTTCCATACAAAACCGCCGTCTTCCGTTTCAAATAATTCGCCAATCGGAATACCCTGCGCATTGAGCGAAGTGAGGTACAATTTTCCTTTTTTGCGGGAAAAGAAATGCAAATTATTTACTTCGGTATAATTGCCCGTTTCGCTTTCTATGTATTCATCAGTATTTATCCAAGTAAGCCCGCCATCGAAGGTGCGCAATATTTTAGAATTGTCGGCGTAGGCATAGCCCAAAAGCGGATTGAGGAATTGCAGGAGGCGCAGGCTGTCGGCGGCTTCGCCCTGATATTGTTGTTGCCACGTTGCGCCGCCATCGCTGCTGCCGTAAATGCCGTCGCCGATAATTGCGTAGCCCAAAGATGGGTTCAGAAACTGCATTTCGCGCACTGTTCCGTAGGCGTTGCGCTGGCTGATGCTGTTCCACGAAGCGGCATCGTCAAAGGAGCGATATACATCGGTGCTGTTGCTGCCATACACCACGGCGTTTCCGTAGTCGGCAAAAGAAATATCCGAAAGCTGCAAAGCATTATCAACCTCAAACCAATACGAGCCGCCGTTGTTGGTTTTGAAAAGGTGTATGTTGTCGTTGCTATCTTTGGCAAAGGCAAAGCCGCTCAATTCGTTTTTGAATACCATTTTATAAAAGCGCATACCCGCAAAATCAGCAGCACTTTGCCAAGTGTTGCCGCCATCGTAAGTGATGGCGATGTTTCCGTTTTCGGCAACACACAGCCCTTTTTGAGTATTAAAAAAATGTACGTCGCGGATAAAAGCATCGCCGGCGGTGGGCACTAGGAGGGTTTGCCAAGTGTTGCCGGTATCGGTGGTTTTGAGCAGATGATTCATTTGCCCCGCTACAAAGCCATAAATAGTATCAATGAAAGCGATGTTTTCGCCGACCTCCTCGTCTATTTCAAAAAATTTATACTCCCACGTTTCGCCGCTGTCAATGGAGCGATACACATAGCTGCGCAAATAATCGCTGCAACTCGCCAGCACCGTTCCGTCGGGTAGGGTTTGGAGTTCGTTGCAATGAAATCCCCAAATGCCGCCGTAGGGTCCGTAGTTGATGTATTGCCAGGTGATACCGCCATCGGTGCTGCGATAAATGCCGCGCGAGGTGCTGGCTAATGCCGTTTGCTCGTTGAGGAGGAGCATATCATTGACCGTGCCGTAAATTTCCTGACTGCCTCCCTGCCATTGATTATTTGCCCACACCGCAAAGCCGCGCCCGCCCGCCATTGCCACTGCGCCCGAAGCACTTGCGCCCACCGCCGCTATTTCGCTGATGGAGGGTTTGGGGTGTACATATTGCCAAGTGGTGTTCCATTGCGCCTGTGCAGCAGGAGCGGTATGTATCCACACACAAAGCAGCAGGTAAAAATGAAGCAGGTTTTTCATATCTGGTATTATTGTAAAAGAAACGATTGTTGTTTTTGATAAGACGTTTTTTAATATTGCTTCAACGTCACTCAATAAAGCGGACAAAATTAAGGGAATAAAACCAAGGTATCGGCTATATGTTTTTTATGATGTTTAAAAAATCTTCTAATTTAGATGTTCCGTCAACTATTCGTTTTTCATAAACCATAAAAAGTCGGGATAATGATTAATGAAGCCGTTTATTTTAAAACCTTTTCGTTCTATGTTCCTTGCCTAGAAAACAATGTTTTTCATATTGGCAATTTCATTAATAACCCTTGTCTCAAAATCATACACAGTTTTAATTTCATTTATTGCCCAGCTAATATTGTGCTTACACCTTCTTTTAAATCATTTTCAAACGACTGAAAGGCACTAAGTTGCCTTAAAGGTGAAAAATCTAGGATATTCTCGGCTACTAAATGAACCGCTTGATATACATTAAAATTTTTGAGCCTTCTCCCTTTAAGCCCGCTTGCTTTTTTTAGCAAGTCGTGTAGTTTTTCTTTAGGATTAGATACCATTTCTATTCTTTGTATAGATGGAATATCCATTTCTCCATCATAATTCCTATTCCCTGCTGCTTTTTTAATCGCTTCCTTATCAATCAAAAACCACGCTTCCATCATCTCCACGGGAATGACACACACTATAATATCCTGAACCGACACATCTCGCAATATTTCTTCTTTTCGTTTTTTAATCATTTCCATATCTCGGCTTTCCGCATCTCGATGATAAAAGAGCAGGTCAAATGGATAATATATTTTAGCACAAGCTATCTGTGCTGCTATGTCTCCGGTTTTGGGTGGGTTTCGGAGGATGTTAAAATCAGCAAAATTCTTCTGTATAGATATTTCTGGGTAGTTATTATCTAATACCCACTTTATTACCTCCAATAAGGTGCTATCCGATCTACCATCTGCTATCAATGTAATGCGTAGTTGATTCATAATCAATGCCTATCAAAAATAAATCTTTAACTGTTTTATATTCTCTGCAACTGTTTTTTTCTTTTTAACCGAAGTAAGGTGATTACTTTCCTCTTCCCGCGATGCCTTTCCCGTTCTGTCCTGAGAGCTTTCTAAATAATCTATAATGTCTGCTAAGATAGTCTGTTCCACTAAGTTATTTTCTGTTTTCCATGTACCATTTAAAGCTGAAAATGCGGTGTATTTAATCTTCTTTTTAAAATTTTTAGAATATTTTTCTCGTTCGGTAGCTAAATATAAACTTTCATCTGAAACAGTTCTTACGACCAAAGGCGAATGAGAATTGATTATTACCTGCCTTAAAGGGTTGTCTTCCTCATTCACTTCTTCGTCCGTATCGGTAGCCATTTCTTCTAATAATGTAACCATCTCTTTTACCTTTTTTGGATTAATTCCATTTTCAGGCTCTTCTAGGCAGATAAGCCCACTGTTTTTGGTATCTTCTTGGATAATAGCCAATCCCAAAAATCTCAGTGTCCCGTCTGATAGCGATTGTGCAGGCAGCGTGAGACCATCTTTAAATCTTATTTGTAAGGTCAATAAATCTCTTTTTTCATCTTTATCTATGCTTATTTCCTCTACATCACTCACTAAGCCTTTTAATTTATTGGTTAGCCTTTGATATACATCTTCTTCTTTTTTTTCTATATGTAAACGGTATAGTGTCGCTGGTAAATTACTCCCATTCGCCGTAACTTCTGCGTTTTTGAAATATAGTGTGTCATTGGGCTGCCTTAAGGCACTCGGCTCAAACTGCAACATAATCCAATTGCGCATTTCCTGCCTTGCCAAAAAGGCAGTAGGAGACTCTGCTGTTACGGTTGAGAGCAAGGTTCTTGGCATTTTAGAGACATTAAACTCCGATGTTCTGCCTTTACCTCCGTCTTGATGTAGTTTTATTTTATCTCCATCTGTTGTAATAAAATTACTTGTCGCTCTACCCTTAACAGCAGAATTTAACCATTCTTTCTTGTTTTTAAAATGAATATTTTTTCTAGTGTCAGCTAATGTTATAGGGATTAACTCTTCTTTTAAAATTTCTATGGGTTCTCCATTATTATCGTTATTTAGTTTTAGTTCAAGCGTATATCTTAAACTAGATATTTTAGCATTGGCCTCTTGCCCCAAATCATCTTCTGCTTTGAGAGGAACTAATATATCTACTTCAAAGTACATCTTATCGTAATAAATTTCGCCACTTTTGAAGAATATATCACTAATACTTGAATGCTTCTGGTCTTCGCTTCTTATAGATTTGGCTGCTTGAAGTATGGTGGTATCTGCCAACTTTGACAAAAAAATTAAAGCATCAAAAAAATTTGATTTGCCGACAGCATTTGCTCCCGCAATACAGGTAAAGGGTCCAAAATATAATTCTGTATCTAAAAGACTTTTAAACCCATCTATTTTGATTCTCGTAATCATTATGTTTTAAAATTAATTTTTCATATCCCCGAAGGCATATTTATTGGGCAATGTAAGATATTGACTAATTATCAAAATTTACAAACACAAGGTATTTCAAATTTGCAACTTATTGAATATTAATAAATTATTTTTACAAAAAAACACCTCTATTTCGGCAGACTCAATAAATATGCTTCAACTTTATGTATTGAATATACCTCCAAACTCTATTTATTTTTGATATTATGCGCCCGTGCAATGCCATATTGCACTCCCACAATGCTATCCCCTTCCTAAAAACTTGACGCAAACTCTGAGGAGTAGTTTTTAACTTTGATAAAGTTCCAAATTTTGTCAAAGTTGGAACGCTCAAGCTCTGAGGAGTGCCGCTCAAGCATTGGTGCGTGCCTACCAAGCATTGGTGCGTGCCTACCAAGCATTGGTGCGTGCCTACCAAGCATTGGTGCGTGCCAAATTCCCCCTTTTGAGGGGATAAGGGGGTGTAAAGAGCAGTTTTTAACTTTGACAAAGTTTGAAACTTTGTCAAAGTTGGAATGCCCAAGCACTGAGGAGCGGCACTCAGCCATTAGTAAGAGAACAAATTTGAGAAAAAAAACAACATCAGAGATATAAATATACTTATGAGTTGCGTATATTTGCCTATATTAGATTGATATACGAAACTTTGTGCGTATATCCGACCGTTCTACACCATCAAATAAAACTAAAAATGACAAAAGAAATTCAAGAATTAATCAAAAAATGTAAAGAGAATAATTCTACTATCCTAAAATTAGATGGCAAGGGATTAACTGATATTCCAGAAGAGATATACGAATTGACGCATTTAAAAAACTTGAGTTTGATGAATAATCAAATCACATCGGTGTCTCCAAAAATATTACAATTACAAGAATTGGAAGAACTGTGGCTTACGTCGAATCAGTTAGAAGAAATTCCCATTGAAATTTCTCAATTACCAAATCTAAGGAGGTTACATTTGACTGATAATAAATTAATTAAATTCCCCATAGAATACCTTAAAAATGAAAGATTGAGTCATTTATGCATAAGAGATAATTTGATAGAAGAATTGCCAGAAGAAATTGAGCAAATTAAAATAAGAGATATTTCGCTATCGAACAATAAAATTAAATCAATTCCAATAACATATGATAACGCTGACTTCTTTCTGACTTTAGACTTGAGAGAAAATCCTTTAGAAGAACCTCCTGCTTCAATATTCAATGCCGGAATTTCTAATCTTTTACGTTTTTTAATAGAAAGAGACAGAGGTAGAACTTTTGTAATTCCGTTTACTGATGAACTGAAAACAACATTTAAACAATACCTAACTTATTTTGGTGATTTTGTAAAAAACACAAAAGGGAAATTTATTGGTTTTGAGATTAAAGATGTAGAAGAAGGTTTAGAAATTGAGGTTAAGACTGAAAACAATACAGATGAAGAAATTGAAGAAGTTAGAAGATATATGCAAGAATATGTAAGTTTCATAAAGACTCAAATTGATGAAATAACACCAAACTTTGAGATTCAAGTAGATGATACGAAAAGAGACTTTGTTGTACTTGAATTAAAAAGCCAACTAAGACATTTGCAGACCCAAGTTGAAATCAAAATTGCCTCAAATAAAGCTTTAACTGAAGATAGAGATAGATATTATAATCTCCTTCTTAATATGACATCTTCAAAAAGTGAATTTGTTATTTATAATAACAGTTCGTCGCAAAATCTATTAATTCAGAAAAATCAATATATAGCCAAAATTTCATCAAATTTACCAAGCTTGATAGCTGAATTAAATGAATTGAGAAAGTATATTCCACCTTCAGAAGAGTTTGCTGCTAAGGAATTATCAGAGGTTGACTATGAATTGCTGAAAATGGAAGATTGTGAAATTGATGAGTCTAATATCAAGAAAGTTCCGTTTAAGAAACTAAAGAGAGTGTTAGAAGAAATTAATGACGAAAAGTCAACGTTGAATCAAGTAGTAAAAGGGTCAAAAAAAGCAATTGAAGCTGCTCAATCATTGGGAAAAACTTACAATAATTTTGCTGAATGGTTGGCTTTGCCTCAAGTACCAAAAATATTTCTTGGAAAATAAAAGACGGTGTAGAACAAAGTATATGCGTTCATGTCGGCTAAACGCCGCCACGCCGCATATACAAACCGATGTGGCGAAACTCCGCTGCGCTCCGTCTCGCCGCACCGTTGTGCGTCACTTTCGAGCGACAGAAAACCGAAAGAAAAATAAAAAAGTATGGTTCAAATTAACAGAAAAATGAAAAAACTAATTATTCCATCTATTGCTGGATTAATTTTTACGGGTTATTTACTTTATGAACAAAAAGGAACTTTTGGAAAATCTGAAGTAATTGTATTAATCTTAACAGCAATTACATTACTTGGAATAATATTTTTAATCAACAAAATGACAAAAAATGACTAATCATTTACCATTAATTTTTGGCTTATCATCATTACTGCTGGGAATTTATCTGTTTTTAGTGTTTTTCGGAATCTATAAACCGAAAACTTCAGAAGAAACTAAAGAGAAATCAGAAAACATGAAATTGATTATGAAAGTAATATCTATAATCTTAATTTTAAAAGGTTGCTATAATTTATTAAATCTTGATTCTGATACTTACAAAATAAACTCTACAAAATTAGAAACTGAATGGAACGGAACAGCAAAAGATAGTTTGAATAAATATTGTTTAATTGGAATGGGAAATCAACCTGAAAAATATTCAAAAATCAACCTTGAATATTGTAATTGTACAACTGAAAAAATTATGAAAAACTATACTCAAGAAGAATATGAAACTTTAATTAAAAAACCAGTTGAAGAACAAATGCAAATATTTACTAAACTTTTAAAGGATTGTAAAGCAGATTTGCAAAAGAAAATAGATGTTATTGAAAAAAATAATAAATAAAAAAGCGAACGCACAACAGCAGTTTGCAGAAATGGCGGGTTTTGGGCTTAATTTAAAGTTGGTTTTGTACTTGCAAAGTCAGTGTTTAACCGAAAGTTTAGGCTTCCTTAATCCGCCACTTCAGAAAGCTGCAAACCGTTATGCACCATTCTAAAATAGCTGACCAGAATAAACAAAAGATTCGGGAAAAATTTGTAAACTTGTAGCTGATTTAAAACTTGAGAATATGTTTAACACAATCGAAATAGACAGAATCAACCTGACCATAATGGGGGTAAAATTTTCAGATTTGAAAACATTAGAAAGCACAGCGAATGCTTTAGGAAGTAATATGTTTGAAGGCTTTAATCCAACACCAAAAGGAATTGAAATAATACGGGACTATATGACTGGGAAAATTTCATTGAATGATTTGGTGACGCTCGCTAAAGAAAAAGCCTATGTCTAACGCTTATAAATACATAGACCCCGACTACACTTATACTGACCCTAAATCGGGACTATTAAGAAATCTACAGGATATTTCTGAACCAGATGTATTACTTTTTGTTGAGAGCAGTGCTGTAACTAAACGGTTACAAGAACTTTATGAGATTCCGATTAAGATCAAGGGTATTGAAAGCCTTTTTTTAATTCACAAACACTTATTTCAAGACATTTATGTTTGGGCAGGGAAAAAACGGATTGTTGAAATTAGCAAAGACGGTAAACAGTTTTTCCCAACTACCCATTTTGACAATGCTTTTAGATTCATTGACACGTTAATAACTGAATTCAAGGAAATTCCCAAAGACAACAAAAAACGTTTAGCCGAAAAGTTGGCAGAAATATTAGACAATGTAAATTATTTACACCCATTTAGAGAAGGAAACGGACGAACTCAAAGAGAGTTTTTGAGATTGTTAGCAGTAGAAAAAGGATTGATTCTGAATCTCAACCCACCAGACGATAAAAGTGTTTACGAAAAATATATGAAAGGGACTATTGAGAGCGATCCGGCAACACTGGTTGAGTTAATTTTTGAACTAATTGAAAATAAGAAAATGAAGAAGAACGGTGCATAACAGCCGTTTTGCAAAAGCGGGGGTTTCGTGCTTCTATGCCAGTGAAGTGCTAAATTCAAGTTTTGTGCATCTAATGAAGTTTAGTGCTGAAAATCCCCGCCTTCGCCAAGCCCCAAACCGTTAGCGGCAAGCATTACGAAACAACCGAAACTAACTAATATCACATTAACATAAACAAAAAATAATATGACAGACAGCGACAGTAAAACAGAAAACGCAATTTCAAATCAAGTAACAATTGCCTATTTTATTTTGGTTCATAGATTTCCAGAACAATTTAAGCGACTTTTCAAAGCACTTTATCACCCAGAAAACCATTACTTAATTCATTTAGACAAAAAAGCAAGTATTGACATTTATGATGACATAAAAGATTTTTTAACTGATTTTCCAAGTACCTACATTTTGGAAAGTGAAAACGTTGTTTGGGGCGGATATAGTATGGTTCAAGCAGAACTTAATGGAATGAGTTATCTATTAAAATTAAATGTTGAATGGGATTTCTTTATCAATTTAAGTGGACAAGATTATCCTTTAAAATCTCAAAAAGTAATTAGAGAATATCTTACACAAAATAAAGGAAACAACTTCTTAAAAATTGCTGACCAGTTGCTTGTAAGACCTGAAACAATGAACAGAATTGAAAACCATTTTACAGAAACAATAGATGGTTTTAGTGACATAACTTATAAGAGGGCTTATTTAAAAGATGTAGTACCTTATATTGGTGGACAATGGATGATTTTAACAAGACAATGTTGTGAGTTTATTTGTAATAGTGGAGAAGCTAAAAAGTTTGAAGATTACTACAAAAATACACTAATTGCTGACGAATCATTTTTTCAAACAGTGCTTATGAATACTTCATTTGACGGAGTTCTTATCAATGACGACAAAAGAGCCATTATTTGGGTACCTGATGGAGATATAAAATTAAGACCAAAAACATTTACAGAAGATGATGTTAAATTTCTTTTAGAAGGGAATAATTTATTTGCACGAAAATTTGACGATAACATTGACAGTAACATAATAGACAATATGGAACTATTCTTTAACCAACCACTTAACAAAGTAGAAATACAAAACTAAAATATGCCAGCCGCTAACATGAACTGTGCAAAAAACCAAGAAAATTAGATAGAAATTTCTAAATAATTTTTGCTGTAGGGAATTTGATTTTTTACGACTCCAAAAACTAATACAGGGGTTTTGCGAAAGTGGGGCTTTGTACTAAATTTGAGCAATGGAATTCTAATGAACTTTTGTGTTAAATTGAACATTTGTACTTCGATTTCCCCACCTTCGGCAAGCCCAAAACCGTTACAAGTTATTAAAAAGACAGACCGAGCGCAAAATGAAAGACTATTTTAATTTACAATATGTAATGACAAACCGAAAGATTAAGGAAACAGGACTTAATCCTCTTTTAGGCTATCTTTTGGGATTAACTGCATTTGTTTTGCTTTCAGAGTACATTTTCCATAAGACAGAGTTTGCCAAATACTTAGTAATCTTGACTTGTCTTAGTTTACAAATTAAACTTTCCGAAAAAAATAGAACGGATTTTTTGCTATCAACTTTCGGGGATAAATCAAAAATGAAAATAAGGGTTTTAGAGAACTTTATCATTTGCATACCTTTTGTTTCGTTTCTATTATACAAAAGCCTCCTGTTTGAAGCCAGTATTTTATTTTTGTGTTCGATTATTCTTGCCTTATTCTCTTTTCACTCCAATTTTAATCTAACAATCCCTACGCCATTTTCTAAAAAACCATTTGAATTTTCTACAGGTTTCAGAAAGACCTTTTTCATATTTCCAATTGCCTATGCTTTGACAGTTATTGCTATAATTGTTGACAATCTGAACTTGGGGATTTTCGCATTTTTATTAGTTTTCTTAACCTCTTTAAGTTACTATCACAAGCCTGAGCAAGAATATTATGTTTGGGTTCACGCAGAAACGCCCAAAGCTTTTTTAAAGAATAAAGTTTTGAACGCATCCAAAAACACTACTCTTTTAGTTATTCCAATCATAATTAGTCTTTTAGTATTTTATCCAAGCAAATTTGAATTGATTTTAACCTTTTTTTTGATAGGAATTTTATTCCTTTGGACTGTAATTCTTGCTAAATATTCAGCTTATCCAGATGAGATGAGCATACCGGAAGGGGCTATAATTGCATTTAGTCTTTACTTTCCGCCTTTGTTATTGGCAATCATTCCATTTTTTTACTCAAAATCTATTAATAAGCTAAAATATTTATTGAATGATTATAATTAATGGACTAAGCAAAAGTTACGGTAAAAACGAAGTTTTGAAAAACATTTCAATGGAGTTTTCAAAAGGGAAAGCTTATGGAATTGTTGGCGAAAACGGCGCAGGAAAAACAACATTATTCAGATGTATTGCGGGTTTAGAGAATTATAAAGGAGAAATAAATTCCGACATTACGCCTTTAAAAAATCATTTAGGCTTGCTTTTGACAGACCCTTTCTTTTTCTCAAAGATCACAGGTAAAGAATACATCAGACTACTTTGTAATGCACGCGGTAAGACTAATATAGAATTTGAGAGCAAAAATATTTTTAACTTACCACTCAATCAATACGCTTCTACTTACTCAACAGGTATGAAGAAGAAACTAGCAATCACCGCTATCCTCCTTCAAGAAAACGAATACTTTATCCTTGACGAACCTTTTAATGGTGTTGATATACAAAGCAACATTATATTGACAGAAATAATTTTGAAACTGAAAGAACTAAACAAAATTGTTATCATTTCATCACATATTTTTTCAACATTAAGCGATACTTGTGACGAAATACATCTTTTGAGAAAAGGAGAGAAAATCAAATCAGTTGAAAAATCAGACTTTAAAAACTTAGAGCAAGAAATGAAAGAAATTACAATTGGAAACCGAATTGAAAAACTTGAACTTAAATAAATAACGGCATATAACAGGCGTTTGGCAAAAGTGGCGGTTCAGTGCTCCGCATCAACATTTGTGGTAAAAATCCCCGCCTTCGCAAAGCGGCAAAACGTTAGCGGTCACCCTAAAAGACGATACAACCGACAACAAACGAACAGAATAATGACAGACAAAATGCCAACCCTTCGCAAAATAAAAAGAGCTGCAACCAACCGCACAAACCAACTCAAATTGCAGCACATTTTATTTTGCCCAACCGCACCCAAGCCCACCCACCACCCAACCAAAATTTACGATTATAGTTCTGTATGGCAAGGAACCAATTTATGTATATTATCTTTGAACTTTTAAAATAAATATGGGAAGATCGACAGTACATTACGCAGACAATAAAACAAACAATGCTTTAAAAAAGCTACATAACAAGTTAAGACCCGCTGGTACTCCTGTTCAACGTGTGGAGTATATCATTGAATTACTTTTATTGCGAATTTTTGAAACCAAAATTAAACAAGACGAAGAATTTAAGCCCTTACGAAAACTTTTTCTTCTGACTATATTTGGAAAAATCCCAAGACAAGTAAAGAAGAATCAAACGAAAATCGCTTGTTCTCTTATTTGCCGACCGTTTCTAACGACCAAATCTTATCCGAACTCAACGACAACTTCTTTCCATTTTACTCAAGCATACTAAGCAGTGCAAGACAAGTATTTGAAGGAAACCTTCCGCAAAAAGTTCAAGACCAATTAGTTTTAATTGAAGAAGTTTTCACCAATTCCAATTTTACTAACAACGTAAACAGCGGAAACCTTGGCGAAGTAATCAGCATTGTTGCCAACGACATTGAAGAAGCAAGACTTTTGAAAACCGACCTTTTGGGTGATGCCATTGAATCAGCTTTGAGTGAAACAGGCGGAACAAAAGATGTTGGACTATTCCGAACACCTGACCACATTCGCCAATTTATGACGGCGATGATAGAGCCAACTTTTGACGACATTATTTTTGACCCTGCTTGTGGTACAGGTGGTTTCTTGTTTGACGCTTTTGAATTTGTAATGCGAAGAGTTGACCCCGACCGTGAATGGCCCGGAGAAAAAGCACATTCCGAATTGTCGGCTTGGTTTGATGAATATTTTAAGTTCAATCAATTAGACTTTCCGAGCATTGAGCAAACCACACAGTTTTACAGAACAGGTGTAACAGGCATTGAATATTTGGGAATGATTCGCAAAATGGCGGCTATCAACTTTTATGTTCGTGGCTTAAACCCTGCAAACATTGAGCAAGGTGACAGTTTGGCGAAATATCGACCAGTAACCGACCACGAAAGCAAATCCGTTATTTTTGCTAATCCGCCTTTTGGAGCACAACGTGACCAAGAAAGTTATCCTGATGTTTGGGGTGAATATTCCAAAGAATCGGAAACCACTATTTTGTTTGTGAAATTGATGTTTGAGCAACTCAAAGCAGGTGGCAAATGTGCCGTAGTGGTTTCAGAAGGTTTTCATACTTGGGACCAGTTTAGTGCAAAGGCATTGCGTAAAATGTTATTGGACGAAGCACAGTTGAAAGCCGTTATTTCTTTGCCACAAGGTTTGTTTGTAAGCAAAAGCGGACAAGGTCCTAAAACTTCAATTCTCATTTTTGAAAAAGGTGGAAAAACCGACTGGACTTGGTTTTACAAAATAACCAACGATGGTTATACAATGGGAACAAACCGCAAAGAGCAAAAAGGAAATCAACTCATTGAATGTTTAACGCTATGGCACGAATATGTAAAACACGGTAAACAACCGCCTGAAACTAAAAACCAATTTTGCATTCCTGCGGAATGGATTAAAACTCTTGACCCAAGAGTAAAAGAAAAAATCCGCACGGAAACCCGAGCTGATATGGAAGCCAAAGGCAAAATTGAAAGAGAGAAAAAAGAAGCCGACCTTGATAAAAAGATAAAAGCCAAAAAAGCAACCGAAGCCGACAAGTCAATGGAACTAAAAACCTTTGACCAAATGCTGGAAAACCGCATACAAAACGAAATTGCCAAACGCATTGACAAGGCACACAACTATTCTTTTAACCTTGCCAACTACAAAAGCACCATAAGCGACAGTCAAATAGTAGAATGGACAGAAGCACTCAAACACATACAGCCAAACGGTGCAACCACATTGGAAGAGGTTTATAAAAAACTGAATAACGGTAAACCCGAAAACATTTTACCCTATCTGCTCAAACTCAACCCTACCAATGCCCTGGAAGCCGATATTGCCCGTGAATATGTAAGCAATTTAGATAACGACCTGATTGCAAAGCATAGGGAGTTGAATATGATTAAGGAGATTTTGAAAAGCGGGGCAAAATATCAGATGGTGAAATTGAAAGACTATTTGATATTGAATGAAAACAAAATAAAGCCGAACAAAAACCCTGATGTAAATTACAAAGTGCTTGGCGTAAGCAATGAAGTTGGCATTTTCTTAAACGAAAAACTACAAGCCGAAGAAACCAACCAAAGCTATTTTGTAGTAGCTAAAAATGAATTTTGTTACAACCCATATAGAATAAATGTGGGAAGTATTGGCTTAAACAACAACGATTACGATAACCAAATAATAAGCGGTGCTTACATTGTATTTGCTTGCAAAGAAGATGAACTCAACCCAAAATATTTAGACACACTTTTTAAAAGCAAAGGCTTTTTGAATTATGTAAACGACAAAGCCAATGGCGGAGTAAGAATGAACTTTAAGTTTGAAGATATGGAATCTTGGGAAATCCCCTTGCCTTCCCTTGACGAACAAAACGCTATTGTGGCTCAAATTGAAAAACAAAAAGCGATAATTGAAGGGGCGGAGAAAATTGAAACAAATTTTGAGTTTGAATTTCCCAACGTTTATGAATGGAAAAGGGAAAAGCTATCCGACTGTTGTTATCAGCTAATAATCGGCAATACACCAACAGGAAAAGTAAAAAGTGAAGGTGAAATTGTCTATTTGAAAGTAAATAATCTTTCATTTGACTTATCACTCGATTTCAAGAATGAATATTTTATTGACCGAGAAACACACGATAAAGACCTGAAGGGTTCAAAGTGTTATGCTGGTGATGTTTTGATGAATATAGTTGGACCGCCACTTGGTAAAGTTTCTATTGTGCCACCACAGATAGAAGAATGCAATATAAATCAGGCAATTATTTGTTTCAGACCCAAAGAATATTTGGACAGTAGATTTTTAGCATACTACCTTTTGAAAAAATCAACAGTAATTAGATTTATTGAAAATATCAGACGTTCAACAGGTCAATGGAACTTAACAAAAACAATTTGTTCAGCATTTGAAATTGACTTCCCAACTATTGATGTTCAAAAGCAAATTGTGAAAGAGTTAGATGCACAAATGTTTGTATTAACTGGTATCCGCAAAATGAAAGCCGAAGCCCAAAAGAAAATCAACCAAATTTTAGCCGATGTTTGGGGAGTTGAATTTGTTGAGCCAGTAGAAGAGGAGGTAGTCGATGAATGAGTTAAGCAACGCCCCCCCCCCCCCCCCCCCCCCCCCCCCCCCCCCCCCCCCCCCCCCCCCCCCCCCCCCCCCCCCCCCCCCCCCCCCCCCCCCCCCCCCCCCCCCCCCCCCCCCCCGCAAGAAAATTAACGAAGCAACTTCAACAGATTTGCCAATCATAACACGATTAGTTAATGAGTACGGCTGGAAAGTGGGCGATACTTTGCTGTATCAACAGGCTTATGCTTTGCCTGAAAATTTAAAAAAAGAGTATAATAACAAGCTCATATTAAGCCCGATATTGTTTTGCAAGATTTGAACGGAGAAGTTTTGGCCGTCATTGAAAACAATCTGGACAAAGAAAACAAAGACCTATTGAAATTGCGTACCGTAGTTACGCATTTGCTTAAACCTCGTTTTCTGTATGCTTGCAGTGCCGAACGCATTTTGTTTTACGACAATGCTTGGCGTGGCTTAGAAGCAGGAGAGTTTAAGCAAGTAACCAATTTTATGAGCTTGGAAGAAATGAAGCTCAAAATTGAGCAACAGAAAAAAATTGCTTCCAACAAAGAAATTACCATTGACACCACCATTGCAGGCGGTTTCGACCCAAGCATAGGCAAAGACAGATATTATCAACTGGACTGTATTCGTACAATTATTGATAACTACAAAGCAGGCAAACAAAAAATGCTAATCCATATGGCAACAGGTTTGGGCAAAACCCGAACAGCCGTTGCAATGGTAAAAGCGTTATTGGGCAGTGGCTTATGCAAACGCATATTGTTTGTGGTGGACAGAAGAATGTTAGCCAAACAGTCGGTTGATGATGGCTTTGCTTTAATTAGCCGAGAATTTTCAAGTAGTTGGATTAATAGTTCAAATCATAAGACTAATAGACATAAAAGCATACAAGTAGTTGTTATTGATACTTTAGAATTAATTCACAGCGATTTACCTTCTAACTTTTACGATTTAATCATTGTGGACGAATGCCACAGAAGTATTAACGTAAACCGAAAACTAATATTTGACCATTTTCTTTGTCCGAGAGTGGGTTTAACAGCCACGCCAAGAATTGCCACACCGAAAGAAGGAACAGAAGTGGACGAAGAAGATTTGGCAATCATTGACACCTACAAATTATTTGGTTGCGAAACAGGCGAACCCGATTTTCAATTTGATATGGAACGGGGAATCAGCGAAGGTTTCCTTGCACCCTACAAACCCATTGAATTACTTTCTTCACTCATTCAAGAAGCCGAAGAAAACGGAATTTCATTCGACCACGTTTTAGACCCACAAGAAAAATATACCATTGCATTAGGAGCAGAAAAGAAACTGAAATTAGAGCAACTCAACCGCAAATTTATTTCAGAAGAAAATTGTTTGCGAATTGCCGAAGAACTAAAAAAGAATACACAATACGGAGAAAAAGTAATTCTGTTTGGTGTAAGTCAGGCACACTGTATGGAATTGACAAAAGCTATAAATAGAGTTTTTGAAACTGATTATGAAGGAGGAACGCATTATAGCGAATATGTAATTTCGGAAAATAACGAGATGAATGAAATGCTAAAAGCGTGGTTTAAGAAACCCTATCAAAAACCTTATATAGTTACTTCGGTGGACATTTTAAGCACAGGCATTGACATTCCTTGTGTGCGTTACATTGCATTTGCAGGACTTACAAAATCAGTTGGCAAATACATTCAAATGGTTGGGCGTGGCACACGACTTGACCCAAAAACAGGCAAATTCAGTTTCACCGTTTTGGACTTCGTTGGTTTATGCAGGCGAATGGAAGACAACGGAAAAGGAACGCTAAAAGAGAATAAGAAAGTTGTAAAACCAGGCGACCAAAAACCAAGACCAACAGGAACACCCCAACCCCAAGGTAACTACTTTTTAATTGACAATCCCGACCCTGCACATTTAATTCAGCGAGTAGAAATTCACGGAGATTCAATCATTGTTAAAGACAATATCCCCATTGAAAAAGCCAAACGAATTTTTGAAGAAGAATTAAAGAAAACTCAAGAGCCGGTAATGGCAGACTTGAAAGAGAAAGCCAAACAAGACGACTATCAACCAACCGACGAAGAAATAGCTAAACTGCTCGACTGGTTAAGCAAACCAAACACATTTTTGGACGAAGGGCATTTACAAAAAATGTACGACTTTGCCGAAGGTTCAGTTTGGGACTTTTTACTTCACGCCTTAGGCAAAAAGAAAATTCCAACACCAAAAGAACGTATAGAAAAAAACTACCTTTCGTACATACGCACTTACGACTTCACAGACGAACAAATAATTATTTTGAAAAAAATCAAGGACATTTTTGTGTCCAATCTTGCTTCAAAACGAAACATTGACGAGAAGGATATTTTTGGAAATCCGATTTACGAAAGACTAATTGGTTCGTATGACGACATAAACAAAAAGTTTGACGGAAAATTTAACTTAGTAATTAACGACTTAAAGAAAACATTTGGTAACAGACTAAATACATAGCCAGCGTATTTGGTGGCACATTGGCAAAAGCGCACCAGCCCACGCTAAATCCAAGTTTTGCAAAAGAGCCACCCAGCCAACGCACAAAAAACAGACACGAAATGACAACGAACAAACACGACAGACAAGAAGGGCAGCTGCTAACAGCGGTTTGGCGTAATGGCGGGTTCAGTGCTTCGTATGACAGTTTTGTGGTAGGTTCAAGTGCAGTTCTTCGCTTGAACATTTGTACTTCGATTTCCCCCACTTCGGCAAGCCCAAAACCGTTAGCAGCAACCGTATGACTCGGCATTGCGAATATTGACAAGAGTAAAAATTAAAGAATGGACAAAATGAATTTACGACCAATAACACTAAACGAAGACAAGACAAACAAAGCGTATACTTCACCTGACTGCCAACAACTGTTGCAAATGTATGACGACTTTTATCCCAAAATCGGCTTCAACATTCCTTGGATTGCTTACTTTGTTGTTAGACAAAATCAGATTGTAGGTTCTTGCAGTTTCGTGGGACAACCACAAGACGGAAAAGTTGAAATTGCTTATTGGACATTTAAAGAATTTGAAAAACAGGGCATTGCTTCGTTTGCTTGCAAAGAACTTGTAATAATCGCAAAACAAACAGATCCAAGTGTGATAATTACAGCAAAGACAGCCCCCGAACACAACGCTTCAACAAAAATTTTAGAGAAGAACCATTTTGTGTTCACTGAAATTGTGCAAGACGAAGAAATTGGTGATGCCTGGCTTTGGACACACAATAAAACGACAAATTAAAACGGTATGCTGCTAACACGGACTTGGCAAAATGGGGGCAGAAGTGCAAAATTTGAACATTCGTACTTCTATCAACATTTGTGTTTAATTGAGCATTTGAGCTTCGATTTCCCCCACCTTCGCAATCCGCCGGACCGTTGGCTGCTATTATACAGAACGACACATTATGACAATATACAGCGACTTTGCTTACGAAAAATATGAGGTGACTTTTCAAAAAGGAAAGTTAGATAAGGTTAAAAATCTTATTAGAATAGACATAACCGATAAATTCATAGAGAATTCAATCCGACCAGAAATTTTTAAGTTATATGTTTTACGAGACGAAGAATTTTATCGTTTTATTGGTTCAACATTTAAACCAATTGACAACGTTTTAGAAACAGATTTTGATTTTGTTTTCAAAAATGAATCAAATTCCGAATTGGTAAGTTATCCTGACCAAAAGCAATTAGAACTTTTAATTTGGACGTTTGACGGATTAACAGAAAAACAAATAGAGATAGTTAGTCTTGAACTTAATGTTAAAATCAACCAAAAGTATAATTGTTGGTGTTTGACAAAAGCTAATTTCATATTAGACAATTCATTTGTTTTTGGAAAGTTTATTGCAAATGACATTTTTGGGGTTCTTGAAACATACAAAACATTTCCAAATATGATATTAGATGAGAAAAGTTGTTCAAATATAATTTTCGAAGAACCTTATCAGTATGGACTTCGAGGAGATATTTACTTATGGAAAGAACTAAAAACTGTCTTTGAAAATTCAAAAATTAACAACGCTGACGAATTTGAAAAACTTTTATACTCGACTTTTGAAAGTATTACTATGAACAAACCGACAATGGGAAAAAACTATGGGGTTAGACGCTATAACTTTGGAGGAATGTCAAGCGGAATGATTTGTTCAGATTTTTGGATAGAAAGAGGTTTTCCACTTTTAATTGAACGATATGAAAACGAAAAAAATAACAGCCGCTAACAAGGTATTGCCAAAAGCGGGGCTGAAGTGCTAAATCGAACATTTGTGCATTTTATGTATATTTGTGCTATATTTTAATTTTGTGCCATTAAAACCTCACCTTCGGCAATACCCGACTGTTTAGCCGTAACTTAAAAAAACATACTGTAAATGAATTGGTTTTAAAAGATATACATCTTGGTTTGCAGTGTCGTTTTAGGGTAAGGCATATCACCTCAAAAAAAGGGAAAGAAGATTAGTGCAATACCGTTATGGTTCCTTTTTGCAGCGCACGCCCGTCATTTACGGTGATGATATAATAATAGGTGGCATCTTGCAGTTGCTCGCCATTGTCCTGATAAGTACCCGCCCAACTATTGTCGTAGTTTTGGCTCTCATACACCAAACGCCCCCAACGGTCAAAGATTTGCACCTGCGCCACTGCTCCAAAATCCGGCAATACCCAAGTGTCGTTTTTGCCGTCGCCGTTGGGCGTAATGGCGTTGGGTACTTTGGAAGGCAAAGGCGGCGTGGGTGTGCAGTCGCCATCATTGCGCACGAGTACCAATACTTCGTCTTCGCTGCGGCAGCCCTGCAAAGAGGTCGCAATTACTTTGCAAATGTTGCTTTCGGCAGGTGTGGCGATGGTGGTGGCGCTATTGCTGCTGCTCAAAGAAGCAGTCGGCGACCACGCAAAATATTGCGCATTGCTGTTGGCGGTCAAAACAAGAGAATCGCCCAAACAGATGCTGGTGTCGGCGTTGAGTGTTAAGGTAGGCAAAGGATATACTTTTACTTCTGTTGCGGTGCTGTCGCTGCAAGTGCCGTTGGTGGCGGCTAATTGCACCCAGCCCGACACCGAAGGAATTATCTCCAAATTGCTGCCCGCTGCGGTGCTGCCGTCTGTCAAGGTCCAGCTATACGATTCCGCCGCCCCCTGTGCGGTGAGTTCCAAACTTTCGCCCGCACACAGTTCATTGTCGCCCACTATTTCCACCGAAGGCGTTTCATTCACCAGCACCCAATTTTCCAGCGTTTGCGTATCGCTTTGTCCGCCGCAACTCGTCACCGTCAAAGTCACCGAAAAAGTGCCTGCAGTATTGTAAGTAACAAAAGGATTTGCCAGCGTAGAAGTAGCAGGAAGCCCCCCTTCAAAAGCCCATAAGTAACTGTCGGCAGCAGCAGCATTTGAAAAAGCAAGGTTGTCTCCTTCGCAGAGTTGTGCGGCAGCAGTGGCAATGTTGGCAAGGGCTTGTTCGGTATTTACAGTAATAGTGACCGTTTCCGTATCGCTGCAACCATAGACGTTCGTGCCACTTACTGTATAAACGGTGCTTTGGGTGGGCGTAGCCGATACAGTTGCGCCGCTTGCAGAAGAAAGCCCCTCGCTCGGCGACCACACATATTGTGCAGCTCCGGCTGCCTGCAATACTACACTTTCACCCAAGCAAATATTAAAAGTATTTTGCAAAACAGCAATGGCAAAAGACGGCTCCTGAATAACAATGCTGTTGGGATACGTTTGAATGCAGCCTTTGGCATCGCGCACCGTAATTGCATACACGCCCGCCGCCAGATTATTAAAAGTATTTTGGTTGAAATAGCTGTTGCCGTTGCCTCCGTTGATAGAATATTGTAATACACCGCTACCGCCCGAAGCCACAATATTGATGCTGCCGTCATTTTTACCGCACTCGGTAATATTCGATTTATTTACCGCACTGATGCTGATAGGTGCAGGATTTATGATATTCACCATACCGTAGCTCACTTCGCAAGTTCCGTCTGTGGTGCGCACTTTTATTAAATAGTTGCCGCCCGCCACATTGCCGAAAAATCCATATTGCGACCAAGTAATACCGCCGTCAATAGAATATTCCAAAGTGCCGTTGTAAGTGGCATTGATGCTGATAGTGCCGTCTGCACCGCCATTGCACGAAGGCGGCGTAGCAGCTACCTCCAAAATATTAATACTGTTGCCCTCTATCACTACCGGATTGGCGGCATAAATCGCCGTACAGCCGGTGGGTACATCTTGCACCAAAATATTATATACGCCCGAAGGCAAATTATAAAAAACTGCATTGCTGTGCCAGGTGCTGCCGCCATCAATGGAATACACCACATCAGTGCCGCCCGTGATAAAAACAGACAAAGAAGCATCGGAGCTATTGCAGGTTGAAAGCGGTGTGGTATTCACCGAATTGATAGTAATATTGCTGGGGTCGCTGATAAAAATAGGCGTTGGGTTGTTCCACACACAGCCTTGCGCATCGCGCACTTTTACAAAATAAATACCCACGGGCAAATTGCTAAAAATATTGCTGTTGGCATATACTTGCCCGTTGTTGATAGAATATTGCAGAGGTGGTGTGCCACCGGAAGCAAAAACACCGATTTGTCCGTTGCTTTGCCCGCATACCGATACATTGGTAAATTGTACGCCGGCAACAAGGGCAGGCGGATTGGTCAGGGTAAGCGGCGTAGCATAGCTTACCACACAACCCTGCTCATCGCGCACTTGCACCGTATATACACCTGCTGTCAAATTATTAAAGGTATTGCTCAAAGTCCAGATATTGCCACCATCAACGGAATACGAAAGTGCACCATTGCCACCGAAGGCAGATACTACGATTTGTCCGTTGTTGCTGTCGGCACAAAGCGGAGAAGTAGCACTCACTCCGGCAATTTGCGGTAGTTGCACCGCCGACAAAACAGCACTTTGTGAAGCAGTTACCACACAGCCGTTGGCATCTCGCACCGCTATTGCATAAGTGCCTGCCGCCAATCCCGAAAAAGTATCAACGGCATGAAAAGTTGCGCCGCCGTCTATGGAGTATTGATAAGGGGGGGTGCCGCCGCTCGCCGCTATGCTGATGCCGCCGTTGATAATGGCACAGGAACTCGGCTGCTGCAGCGAAAAAGTAAGTGCCAAATCGTTGGTGCTCAATGGCGGCACAATGGCGGTGGTGCTTTCGGAGCAGGCGGCAGCATCTTGAACAACAATACTGTAAGTGCCACCCGATAGATTATTGAATAAAGGGGTATTGAAAAATGTCACACCGCCATCAATGGAGTATTCATAAGGAGCAGTGCCGCCCGAAGCAATTAATACAAGGCTGCCGTTGGGGCTTTGGCAAGAGGTGGGTGCAGTGACATTGTAATTTAATGAAATAGTGCTGCCTGTAATAGAAGGAAGCGTAAAAGATAAATTGGTTTGGCAACCCAGCACATCTTCTACCAATACATTATATGTACCCGAAGACATATTGATAAATGTATTTTGATTCGTAAAAGCTATGCCGCCATTTAAAGAATACTGATAAGGCGGTGTGCCTCCTTCGGCATCAATACTGAAAGCCGCCGTACCCTCCTGACAAGCCGAAGGCGGCACTATATTTACAGCTGCCTCTAAGGGACTTCCCACCTGCACCACCACCATCGGCGCATCAGGCAGCACACAGTTGAGGGTGTCGCGCACTTCTATGATATAAATACCTGCCCCTAAATTTTCAAATACAGGGCTTGACTGAAAAGTAGCACCGCCGTCAATGGAATACGCCAAAGCTCCATTGCCGCCGCTCACTTGCAAAGTAATGCTGCCGTCTGTTCCTTCTGCACAGGAATCATCGGTACTGAGTACCTCTTCCAATATCATCGCGCTGCCGCCCGCTATGTGAATCGTTTCGTTATATGTTCCCAAACAGCCCGAAACCGTATCGCGTACCTGAATAGTATAATTTCCGGCAGTGAGGTTTTCAAAGAAGGGTGTAGTTTGAAAAGAAACACCATCTATAGAATACTCCAAATAATTACCCTGTGCGACAATGGCGATAAAACTACCCTCTGTACTTTCGCAAGTGGGTTGTTGTACGACCACAGTATCAATGGCAATATTACTCAATTCCGAGCCTACCGTCACCGGATTGTTTTCGTAGTTGAGATAACAATTATCTGCCGTGCGTATCATCACCGTATAGCTGCCCGCCGTTAGCCCCTGAAAAAAGTTGTCGTTTTGATAAGAAACACCGCCATCAATGGAATACTCCAAAGTAGTATCGGCACTTGCAACAATGGTAATAGCTCCATCATTGCCGCCGCATATTGTGGTGTTCAGCGCATTGACCACCTCTATTTCAAGCTGATGTACATAAACAGTAAAAGAAGCCGTAGCGGTGCAATCGCCCAAAATACTGCTCACCTTGTAAGTGGTAGTTTGTTGCGGTATCACGGTTAAAACCGAATCTGTACCCAATAATATATCGCCCTGTTGCCAAAGATAATTATCAGAGCCTGCTACTTCCAACATAGCGGTATCGCCGCTGCACACGATACTATCGCCTGAAACATATAATGTGGGGGTATCTAATACAAATACCTGCACGGTGTCGGTGTCGGTGCAGCCGTTGGCATCGGCAGCGATGAGAATAAAAGTGGCATCTTCGCTTACATATACCTCGGGGTTGGCACTGTGTGCATCATTGAAGGCGGTGGCAGGCAGCCACAAATAGGTTTCGCCGCCGCTTGCTTTTAAATTAATCATATCTGCACCACACACATAAATATCATTGCCTGCATCGGCAACTACATCATTATTTTCGCAGTTGAGCGTAGATACCAAATATACAGGCGACCACTCGCCCGTGGTTTCGCCGCATATCGGTTGCACCTGTATTTCATATACAATACCCGACTGCAAATTTCCCAAACCTATGTAAGTAAAAGGGTACTCCTGCACAATCGTCCAATCTTGTGTATCCTGCGGGCGGTAGCGAATTTGATAAAAAGTAGCGGCGGGAACATTTTGCCACGACAAAGAAATATCATAATACCCGAAAGCATCTACCGAAACTTCGGGCGTAAAACATTCTCCTTCCTGCGCCTGAATAAAAACAGGACTCGCAAGTGTAAAAAGGAAAATAATGAGTAGCAGATTTTTTTTCAACATAATTAGTAGAGTAGCTTGGCAGCTAATAAAAAAGTATTTAAAAAATACGATTAAAAGTATGATAAAGGTAAAAAACGTTCTATTATTTAATCGTTATAACGCCACAAAATTAATGGTTTTTTTGGTAGCAGATGTAGTAAAAGCAGACAGAAAACAGATTTTTTGATAATCGCTTCTTTTGCTATTATTCAATAAAACAGATTATTTTTGTTGGAATGATTTGTTTTTTAATGAAACCTCTTTTTCGTTTTATTTGCCTACTGTTGTATGGAGGCTTGTCGGTGCTGTCGGTGCAAGCCCAAACACCTACCCCTTACAACAACGAATGGATTGATTATAATCAAACCTACTACCGTTTTAAAACCGCCGAAAGCGGGCTGCGCCGCATCAGCTATGCCACGCTTCAAAATCTCAACTTGCCCACCGTAGGTTTTGGCTACCGCCTCTACAAAAACGGGCAGCCTGTGCCGCTTTATGTGAGCAAGGGCGGCAACCTATCCGAAAATGATTTCTTGGAATTTATCGTTGCCCCCAATGACGGCTCTTTTGATACCCAACTCTACAAAACCGCCGCCCAACAGCCTTCTGTTTCCCGCAGCCTCTACACCGATACCGCCGCCTACTACCTCACTTGGAGCGATGCTTTTATGCCCGAAGCCCAATATACAACTTTCCCCAACTTGTCGCCGCCCGAAGGCACTGCTCCTCTTGTCGCTTTCAACCATACCGCCCGCAAATCTTTTTTTAATCGCCACTACCCCGGACAGCCCGTGCGCCTCTCCAATACCTATAATTATTTGGCAGAATTTGAAGACGGCGAAGGCTACGGCAGTATGGAACTCTTAGAGGGCGACAGCCTCCATATCGCTTTGCCCACACCGGCGGCGCACTATGCCGACGGCATACAGGCAAATGTAAGCCTTAAATTTTTGGGGCGTACCGATGACCTCCTCACGTATCCCGACCACCACGCTACCATCAAAATCAATGGCGTACCCTGCTATGATGTCACTTTTGACGGCTATCGCTCGCACAGCGTGTCTTTTCCTGTACCCATCAGCCATATCAAAGCCGAAACGCGCCTCACTATAACAGTAATAGGAGATACTTCAGCAGAAGAAGAAAGTATAGCCATAGCTTCGGCACAAATCAGCTATATGCGCACCTTCGATTTGAAAGGAGTTGATGATTTTCAATTCAGTACCGCCGCTACTGCCAACGAATGGTGTGTGCTGCACAACTTCGACGGTGGCACCGCTCCTGTGATATATGACAATGCCAACCGCTTTCGTATAACACCTACCTTTAATGATACCACTCAAACGTGGTCGGTGTACTTGCCTTATGCCGCACCAAGCATCAACCGCGATTGGTATGTTTTTAATACCGACAATGTAACTTATATAAATAATGTAGAAGAAAAACATTTCAGCCCCTACCCTGCCCAAGAAGGCAACTATATCATCATCACACACCCCACTTTGTGGAATGTGGCGCAACAATATGCCGCTTATCGCAGCAGTGCGGCAGGAGGTGCTTTTGAGGTGCAAGTGGTGAATGTGGAGGAATTATACGAACAATTTGCTTTGGGTATTGACAAGCACCCCTTAGCTATTCAAAACTATTTGCGCTATGCCCGCAATCAATGGAGCAGCCCGCCGGAATATATGTTGTTATTGGGAAAATCTATTGAGTATCAATATTGTCGCAATACGCCCAATAATTTTGCGCGTTGTTTAGTGCCTTCTTTCGGTTATCCGGCGGGCGATATGCTGCTCGCTGCCGACTCGCCCGCCGATTTCCGTCCGCGCTTGGCGGTGGGGCGCATACCTGCCGCCGACACCACTCAGGCTTTGAACTATTTAGATAAATTAAAAACTTTTGATGCTGCCCGCGCGCTGCCCTGCAACAGTGCCGACCGCCGTTGGCAAAAACGCGCCCTCAATTTATCCAGCGGCTACGGCGAAAGTGATGCAGCTGCCTACAAACAATATATAGACAGCTATACCAATATCTTGGAGCGCGGCAACTACGGATTTGATGTAGTAGGCAGCTACACGCAAGCCTCCGGCAACATCATACCGCAAGCCGCCATCGGCGAGTGGCTCAACAAAGGGGTGGCTCTTATCAATTATATGGGACACCCCACCGCTACCTCGCCCACTTATTGGAACATTGACATCGGAACGCCGCAAAGCTATGACAATGCCGGAAAATTGGCTTTTTATAATTCCAACTCTTGTTTTAGCGGCAATATTCATCAAAGTATAGGCACTGTGATGGCTGAAGATTATATTTTGGCTGCCGAGCGCGGAGCTATTGGCTATTTGGCGGTGGTGGGGTATGGTTTTCCGGCATATAGCGACCGTTTTAATGAAGCATTCTACAATAATCTCATCAATAAATATTTTGGTACAGCCGCCGGAACAGCCGTGCAATACGCCATCAGCGATATTTATTCCAACGAAAACGGCATAAAAAAACAATGTCAGTCTTTGGTGTATGTAGGCGACCCTGCCGTGCAACTCTATCATTGGCAACAACCCGAATTGGTTCTTTTAGCTGAAAATGTTACTTTTTCACCCCAACAGCCCCGCGCCGGAAAAGATTTTATCATCAATGTAACCATAGAAAACTGGGGACGCGTCATGACAGAAGATTCTTTCTTTATCCACATCAAACGCATATTTCCCAACGGCGAGGCAGTTGATATGGTGCATCAAAAAGTACCGATAACTACTGCCAAACAATTATTTTCTTTTGTAGTGGATAATAAAAATATGGCATTTCAGGGAGTAAATACTTTTGAAATCAGTATTGATAATGATAATACAATAGCCGAAGATTGTGAAGATAACAACAGCATCACACAGACAATTACTATATTGCCCGACCCCTGCCCCGATGTGCCGCTTCAAATTGTGCTGGACAGCACCGTTTTTTGTCGGAATACCAATGAGAATATTGTATTGCAGGGCATACCCAATGGCGGCGTTTTTCGTTTAGATGGTGTAGTGGTGAATAGTTTTAATCCCGCCGCTTTACAACAAGGACGCTATTTTTTGGAGTATCAATATGAAAATAATGGCTGCGAATATATAACGGCGCAGCTGATTGAAGTGAGCGAAATTCCCGACATCAATTGCTTCGTACCCCAAAAAGTTTGTATCGGCGATACGCTGCAACTCGCTTATACAGGAGTTGTGTATCCCAATGCCACCTACGAATGGAATTTCGGCGAAGGCGCATCGCCTGCTACGGCAAGCGGCATCATACCCCCACCGCTTTGGTATGGCAGCAGTGGCAACAAAAGTATCAGCCTCACGGTACACTATGGTGTGTGCGAAAGCACCATTTCAAAACCTTTGCGCGTAGATGCGCCTTTGGCGGCGGTAAATATTAGCGTCATCAGCTCCAACAATAACAGCATTACCCTCCAACTCAACCAAGCCGTTTCTCCTTTTTATGGCGTACTGCTCAATGGCACACCTGCTCCTACCCCCGCCTACTCGCCAAACGATATATTGACGATAAAAAATCTATCCGAAAATACGACCTATAATATTGCCGTTTATGCCGCCGGCAATACGCCACAGGGCAATGCCTGTGGTTTCGGTGATACTTCCAATGTTGTAACAGCCGCCACCCTGCTTTGCGAGCCGCTAACCGCACAGATAGAAGGCATACCCACACAGATTTGCTTAAATGATGCGCCCTACACGCTCATTTTGCTGCCCGAAGGCGGCAATCTGCAAGGAAAAGGAATAGAAAACGGCATTTTTTATCCTAAAAAAGCGGGCATCGGCACACATACGCTTTCTTATTCTTATATCCACCCCATCAACGGCTGCGAATACAATGCGCTGCGTGTGGTAAATGTAAATTTAGAACCCAGCCCTTCGATAAGCGGTGACACTATGTGGTGTGACGGAGGGCTGATTACACTAACCGCCATGGAAGGATTTAGTGCATATTCATGGAACAATGGCAGCACAACACAAACGATACAAGCAGATACAGCAGGAATTTTTACGGTGTGGGTTGAAGATGTTTTTGCCTGCGCCGCTACCGCAAGCCACCTGTTGCAAGCTGCTCCAATGCCGCAGCTTTTTTTGCCCGACAACGATACTTTATCCGCCGACAGCAATTTGTTGTTGAATCCTCTGGCTCAAAACAGCCATTCATTCGTGTGGTCAGATGGCAGCACCACCCCCGAACTTTGGGTAAATGCAGAAGGCAGCTATTGGGTGACGGCGAGCAATGAATGGGGCTGCACCGCTACCGACAGTGTAAGGGTGTGGTCGGCAGAAGTGGGCTTACCGACAACGCAAACGGCAACAAGCTGGCGTATAGCACCCAATTTGGTGCAGCGTGCTTTTTATGTATATAGTGATGATGAAAGGTATGGACAAACAACAGCAATAAAAAATATCTGTTTGATAAATACCGAAGGAAAACGCTTTGAATTAATGAGCCAACCGCAGGGAGATGCTTTGTATGTAAATGTCGCGCATATAGCGGCAGGTTTATACACGGTAAGCATCAACAGCAGCAGTTTTGGGGAACGGTATATCGGAAAAATTGTGATATTGCCCTAAAAATCAACGATTTTCTTGCAGTCGCATCATAATATGCTCCGATAACAGATGATACAACTCCAAAGCGGCGGGCTGCTGCTGCAAAAGAGCTTCGTGGCGTGCCATAGTGGAATAATCGCGGCGGGCGGCGGGTCCGCTTTGCCGCAAGGCGGGGTCGCTCGGCGGCGTGCCGAATGCTTTGGCGATGGTTTCCTGTGCCAAAGGCTGTAATATCTCAAAAGGTACTTGGGCTTCGTGGCATATACGATACGATATGCTCAATAAATGATTGCAAAAATTATTGACAAAAACCGCCGACAAATGTAAATATTTGCGCTGTTCGTCATCAACGGCATACACCAAAGGCGAAATATCGCTTGCCAATTGCAATAAAACTGCTTCGCTGCGGGCATTGTTGGCGCAGATACAAAAAGGAATACGTTCCCATTGCGGCGGGCTATTGCGATGAAAAGTTTGCAGGGGATAAAATACGCCGTATTGCGCAAAGCGTGCCAACTGCTGCGAAGGCACTGTGCCGGAAGTATGTGCAACAACGACCGATGGCGGCAAAGCAGGAAGTTGAGCCGCCACCTCTGCAATGGCATCATCTTTTACCGCTATCAACACGACATCTGTATCCGTATTCAGGGTGGCGAGTTCGCGGAGTGGAGCGGCAGCTACTGAGGCGGCGGTTTCGCTCGTTTTGGCGGCTTCGCGTGAATATACCTCCACGATACGATGACCTTTGCGATGCAATACCTGCGCCACATGAAAACCGACATTTCCTACCCCTATTACACTGATTTTGAGTTGAGTCGTCATATTTTTTATAAACCTTGGATAAATCTGCAAAAAAACGCTAAAATATCTATATCCTTCTGTAAAAATACACCCTTCTTTTACATCACCCAAATTACCTTTATTTATTCAACCATAAAAATTATGACGATATTTGCGCTATATTTGCGCTTTGTAATATTTTTTCGCCAAGCATTTTTTTATTTTCTAAATCTTATTTTTACCAAACATGGATTCCGCAAAAATATTTCTCCGCGTTTTAGTAGTACTGGGATTTTTATGGGCAGTTTATTGGATGATGACCTATCGCAGCAATAAAAACAACGTAGAAGGCGGCGAAGTTGTTGCCGTAGAAAACAGCACCGAAAACGGAAGCCCTGCTCCGACATTGCAAAATTTAGAGCAGCCCTCCAATACTTTCAACTCCGACAGCAGCCTTGCCACTACCCTGCCCCAACAAACTACTACCAATACCACCCCCGCAGCAGGTAGCGCGACCTCGTCCCTTGAAAACGATATGACCACCCCCTCTCCTCAAACCATTAACAGCGAAGCCGACCTCATAGACCCCGACAAAGGCAACAATACCGCCGCTTCGGGGCTTTCTTATCTCAAAAAACGTTTTAAACGAGACAATAAATACGGCACTTACTACGGTCCGGCATTAGACGGCTCACCGGACGGTTTTGGCGTGTTGCGCTACGAAAACGGAGATGTATATATCGGCGAATACAAACGCGGCGAACGAGACGGTATGGGCGTATCCGCTTTTAAAGGCGGTAAAATAGCACTCAAAAAATTTGAAAACGGAAATGTAACCAAAGAAAATAAAACGGATTACAGTTTCAAAAAAGAGACTTTTAAACGCGACGACGGCAGCGGCACTTATGAAGGCTCGTGGCGCAATGGTTTGCCCTATGGTGTAGGCGTATTTACTTATGATAACGGTACAATATATATAGGAGAATATAAAGAAGGACAACGGCACGGACGCGGCAATTTGGTGGATACCAAAAGCAATACAGTGAGCATTAAAAAATATGATATGGGTAAAGAGGTGAAATAATTATCAACAATAATATAGCGGATATAATTTCGTTTGTAAAAAAAATGCACCAACCTTTATTCTGTCATTCAATTCAAACTATTTTGAAAGGTTCATTGTTTTTTTTAAAAAAAATTGCAACTCTTCGGAATCTCAAAATTTCTGAAAGATTGCAATTATAAAAAATATGATATTCAACACAATAAGCGTTCTATCGCTCTCATATAAAAAACACCTTCTGTTGTAGCCACCTTATGCGCAATTTTGATGTCCCTCAGCATTTTCGCAGCTCGCTTATCGGAGCAGTAAAAGAATATCGCAAACGCCAAGACCCCCGAAAAAAAGATCTTTCGCCTTCGCTGCTAGATTTCGGAACGGTACATTTTTTGCTCGCACGTCATTTCGGCTTTTGCTATGGAGTAGAAAACGCCATTGAAATTGCCTATCGCACCTTAGATAATTATCCCGACCGCCGTATTTTCTTCATCTCCGAAATGATTCACAACCCCGAAGTAAACGGCGACTTGGAAGCCAAAGGTATTCATTTTCTCAACGACACCGAAGGAAAAACGATTTTTCCCGTAGAACAACTCCAACCCGATGATATTGTACTCATTCCGGCTTTCGGAACTACCATAGAAATGGAGCAACGACTGCGTGCCGCCGGCGTACAGTTGGAAACCTTTGATACCACCTGCCCTTTTGTGAAAAAAGTGTGGAATCGTGCCGAAACACTCGGCGACAGCCGATTTACAGTGGTCGTTCACGGAAAACCCGCCCACGAAGAAACTCGCGCCACCTTTTCGCACAGTACCCAGCACGCCCCCACCCTCATCATCAAAGATATGGAGGAGGCGCAGTTGCTGGCACCATTTATCACCGAAAAACGACCCTATAAGGAGTTTTTTGAAGTATTTGACAAAGAACGCTGCTCGCCTGACTTTGACCCCACCCACCACTTGCGCCAACTCGGTGTGGTGAACCAAACCACCATGCTCGCCGCCGAAACTCAAGCCATCGCCAATTTTTTGCGAGAAGTTATTTATCTGCACTATGGCGAAACCCTCGGAAAAACCTATTTCGCCGATACCCGCGACACCCTCTGCTATGCCACCAACGAAAATCAGTCGGCAATTTACAGCCTCTTGGACGAAGGCGCAGATATGGCAATTGTAGTGGGCGGATATAACTCATCTAACACGATGCAGCTTTACAAACTTTGCGCACACCAAATGCCCGCTTATTTCATCAAGCATTCCGACAATATTATATCGGCACAGCAAATCCGGCATTTTGATTTGAATACGAAACAAGAAATGATTCAGGAACATTATCTGCCCGCCGCCAATATCCAAAAACCGCCCCGTATTATCATTAGCGGCGGTGCTTCGTGTCCCGATTCCCTTTTGGAGGCGGTGCTTTTGCGCTTACTTCCGTTTTTTGCGCCCACACGCACACCCGAAGCCGTAGCAGTAGATTTCAACGCCCGATTTTCAACGGTTTAATAATATTTAACACCTAGTATTTTATTATATTTTAAGATTGTATTTTCTTTGATAAAATAATATTAAAGCGGTTGTTATATCATTCACCGTAAGTTTTATTTTTTTTAGATTCAGAGCGTTTCTTTAAAAAAATCATTCGTCTGCCCAAAAAATATTATTGATTCCAAAGCATCTTTCATGTCATTTTATCTTTTTCCAAAATAAAAATATGCAATTAATCCCAAAAATTTCTGCCGTGCTGCTTGGTGCCGCACTCCTGTCGTCGGTAGCTTGCGGCAGCAGCAAAAAAACACAGGCACTCAGCGATGAACAGCTTTACGACAACGACGACTCCGAAAATATTTCCGAATATGTAGAAGAGCGTCTCTTAGACCCTATTGAAATTATGCCAGAATCGGAGTTGGTAGATACTTTACCGTTGTATCGCGCTTCCGAAAAAATCGTCAATGATTTAATACACACACAGTTAGACGTGCGCTTCGATTGGCAAAAACAATACCTACTCGGCAAAGCTACGCTCACCTTCGCTCCTCATTTTTATCCCGTTGCCTCGCTCACTTTAGATGCCAAAGGCTTTGATGTACACGAAGTGGCTCTTCTGAACAACAACAACAAAACGCCGCTTGCCTACTCCTACAACGGCAATTTCATTCAAATCACACTGCCCAAAACCTACCAAAAAGACGAGCAATACCGCATATTTATTGATTATACCGCCAAACCCAACGAGCGCGAAACTTCGGGCAGTGCCGCCATCACCGAAGATAAAGGGTTGTATTTTATCAACGCCGACGGCTCTTTACCCGATGTGCCACAACAAATTTGGACACAGGGCGAAACCGAAGCCTCCTCTTGCTGGTTTCCGACCATTGATACGCCCAACGAGCGTTGTACGCAGAGCATCAGCATCACGGTGGATAAAAAATTCGTCACCCTCTCCAATGGAAAATTGGTCAGCAGTACACCCAACGCCGATGGCACACGCACCGACCACTGGCAACAGGAAAAACCCCATGCCCCTTATTTGTTTATGATGGCGGTGGGCGATTTTGCGGTCGTCAAAGACAAACTCTGGCGCGGCAGAGAAGTAAATTATTTTGTAGAAAAAAAATACGAACCCTTCGCCAAGCAAATATTCGGCAATACGCCCGAAATGCTCGATTTTTATTCCAACTCGCTCGGCGTGGAGTATCCCTGGGATAAATTTTCGCAAGTGGTAGTCCGCGAATTTGTGTCAGGGGCTATGGAAAATACCTCCGCCGTTGTCCACTTTGACGGCTTGCAGCGCAACGACCGCCAACTGTTGGACGAAACCCACGAAGACATCATCGCGCACGAGTTGTTTCATCATTGGTTTGGCGATTTGGTGACCTGCGAAAGCTGGAGCAACCTGCCCCTCAACGAATCCTTTGCTACCTATGGCGAATACCTCTGGATAGAACACAAATACGGCAAAGACGAAGCTGACAAACACCTGCAAGATGATTTGGAAGCATACATGATGGAAGCTGCCAATGAACAAAAAAATTTAATTCGTTTTGAATACAATAATAAAGAAGATATGTTTGATGCACACTCCTACCAAAAAGGCGGACGTGTGCTGCACATGCTGCGTCAGTATGTAGGTGATGAAGCATTCTTTGCCGCGCTGCGCAAATATTTATTGGATAATCAGTATCAGGCGGTAGAAATTCATCATCTGCGCCTTGCTTTTGAAGCCGTCACCGGCGAAGATTTGAATTGGTTTTTTAATCAATGGTTTTTGGGAAAAGGACACCCCATTCTGAATATCACACAAGACTATGACAAACAACTTCAAAAAATAAATGTAAACATTGAACAACTGCAAGCCGGCTTGCCTTTTCAGTTGCCTATGGTGGTGGATATTTATGAAAATGGTAAAAAACGCCGCGAAAAAATAATGGTGATGGACAGAAATGAAACTTTTTCGTTTGATGCCGCCACCGCTCCCGATTTGGTAAATGTTGATGGCGAAAAAATGCTTTTAGCCGAAATACAAGACGAAAAACCCGTTTCGCAATTAAATTATCAGTATTTCAATGCTCCGCTGTACCGCGACCGCCTCGAAGCCCTTTCCTATTTTGCCGCCGCCGATGCCTCTGCCGAAAAAGACAAAGTATTGCTCGCCGCCCTCAACGATGATTTTTGGGCTATCCGCGAAGAAGCCGTCAATTCTGTTGTTTTTGACGGCGAAAATACCGAATTTCAACAAAAAGCAGCCACCGCTCTGCGCCAAATCGCTGCCAAAGACCCCAAAGCTGCCGTGCGCACCACCGCTTTGCGAAAATTGGGCGAACTCCGCGATGCTCAGGATATTCCGCTTTTTACACAATCACTGCACGACCCCTCTTACAAAGCAATGGGCGCAGCCCTCTACGCACTCGCCGATGCCGACGGAGAAACAGGCTTGCGCGAAACTCAAAAGTTGGAACAAACTGCTGACGAAAATACCATCGGTATTATCGGCGAAGTATATGCTACGCACGGCGATGAGCGCAATTTGCCTTTTTTTGAAAAACATCTGAAAAATGTAAGCGGCGGAGAACGCTACGGTTTAGTACAAAGCTATGCTTATATCCTTTCAAGAATGTCTGCCGATAAAGTGCAAAACGCCGTACCTGCTTTGCACGACATAGCAGTAGCCGACAAAACGTGGTGGGTGCGCTTCGGGGCTGCCAATGCCCTCAAAAGCCTAGAAACGATGATGCAGAATGAGGAATCCGGCGAAGGAACAAGCCCCGAAGAGCGCAATCAACTGAAAAGTGCCATCAATGCCGTTCAAACAGCTTTGAGCGATATTTACAAGCAAGAAACATTTCCGCGCTTACAAACCATTTATGAATTAATGAAAGCATCGGAATAAAATATTTTATTAAAATTGTATAAAAAAAGAGGCTGCCTTTTTCGGCAGCCTCTTTTTTTATCAGTAAAAGTTGATTGATTAACGAATCATCAATTTAGTAGTTTTGCTGATACCTTGTGCAGTAGTCAAACGAACCAAATAAATGCCGCTCATCAAATTGGAAGTAGAAAGCGTAATTTGCTGGCTGTTGCTGATACCGTTGAATATTGTTTGTACTTTTTACCTTGCAAATCAAACAAATCCAAACTTACCACTTGCTCGCCTTCCATTTGGAAAGAGATGTTGGTTTCGTAGTCGGCAGGGTTTGGAGCAATCCACAAAGCTATTTCTTTTGAAACAGCAGCCACCACAGGAGCAGTAGTGCCATTTTTAGCAGTACCGCAAGGCGCAATGCGTGCAACAAATTTTGCTGTACCCGCAGCAGTAGCTCTAAAGCCCGGCAACAAGGATACATAATCTCCGGCTTGATAAATTACTGTATTAGAAGAAGCAGCCGTAAATGACACCAAATTAGATGCGCTAAGGCTGATATTCGCTTCTTCGGTAGTGGTAACATCGGTGATATCATTACCCGGGCTTACCAAAGACACTACATCTACACAAGCACCGCCATAAGTACAATTCGGGTAAGGTAAAGTAGCAATAGCATTGGTAGTATCTACTCCGGTGATTAAAGCATCTTTATTAACAGACCAGTTACCCACATTAAATGGATATTCAGGTCCTGTACCTATGCGGTATGCCCAACCATTTACATAATCCCAAGCGGTGCCTGTTCCATCTAAATCCGGATCTCCATATACATCATAATAAGCACTATTGTAATACAACAAAACGGCATCATCACCATTGATACCGGCTACACCACTTACATAGGTAGGTGCAAAACCAAAGAAAGTATGAAAATACAAAGAGTCGGTAGCTACAAAAATACAATCGCCGGCACTTGCAGAACCCGCAGGAAAAGTAAATTCCTGTGTGCCGTAAGTACCTGCCGTATTTACAGACTGCAAACCATAAAGGCTCAAATCGGGAATATCAGCAGTAGCGTAAAGTTCTATTGCTTTAGGCGTACCACCGGTCAAGGGACCGTCAATTACGCCTACTATTGTAAGAAGACCCGGCACGGGTGAATAGCAAGAAACAGGAGCAGAGAATAAAGCCGGAGCTGTAAAAGTGCAAGAAGGATCTAAACTGTAATAAGCTGTTACATCTACAGGCATACCGTCAGAAGGCAAGCCGGTAAGTGTAACGGTCTGTGGACTTGTTGTTACCGGAAAACTTTGACCATTGACGATCAAATTGCCGCCGGTGGGCGCACTTGTTGAACTAACAGTAACGTTTACGCTATATGTATCGGTAAGCGGGTCGCAAGGAGAAGGATTAGCGGCTGTAATGCTATTAATCACACAGTTTGAAACCACCAGCGAAACACCTGTAATTTTTAAATCATCAATACGGCTGGAGCCGGTTGAAGCAACTGTGCCGCCGCCACTGGTGAGGTCATTCACCATTACATAACGGATATAAACCGTAGGTAAATTATCCAATGAGGACGGAAGTATCATATTTGATAACACACCTGTAGTCCAGTTGTCGGCAACTGTTACAGGTGCAATAGCCGCCCAAGTAGCACCGTCTGTGCTGTATTCTGCACTAAAATTAGCCGGTCCTGAATTTGAACTGCGTTGTTTAGAGGATAAGGTAAGCGTTTGGTAGCCTGTAGTTGAAAACTGAACCTGCCAATATTTTACACCTGCTCCGGCATTCCAGCCGGTAGTGCGCCCACTATTCGTAGTAGCACCAGCGGTAGCAAAATCCAAAGCACCCGTTCCGCCTATGGTGCTAATAGTTTGTGAGGTATTCGCAGGAATACCCGCATCTGCAACCGCATCGTCGGGGTTATTGGGAAAATTCCACTCTACAAGGGTTACCTGCGCACTTACCGCCACAAAGCTGCAAAGTGCCAAAATACCCAAAAAAATTTTTTTCATTGAATTGTGTTTAATTTTTTAGTTACAAAGAAAAAGAAATTGTTTTGCTTGTTAATTATCTTTATCTACTTGTAATTTATCACACTGCAAATATATACTTATCAGATTAATTTTTGTTTAATTCAAAATGATTTTTTGAAAGATAGTTATATTTTTATACAAATAAATCTAATAGAACCGAGTATCAGCGTATTTTAAATAAACGTTTTATACGCCGCAGAAAGCGGCGATAGTAAGGCGGAAAATATGTTTTTTTGAGGTATGCCTCCAAAAGGTGCTGTTCTTTTGTATGGTGTTGAACAACATCAGGAAAACGGGTAATGGCATAGTTGCTGTTCCAAATGGGGTCATCAAAGGGATTTTCGCTGCCGCAATGTATGCCGCTGCCATCAAAACCGATATTGGCGATGAGGCTTTTGTCGGGAAAAAGCATCAGTTGTCCGCTTTTAAAAAAATTCCACCAAAGCACCATATCAAAAGGAACATCTTTACCTGCTGCCACGGCACTCAAAGCATAGTGTGCAAACAAAGTGCTGCCGTTGAGACTATATGCTTTCTGGAGGGCTTTACTTTGTCGCAAACGCTCCCAATCTGTCGGGACGGTTTCTATATTTTTCCACGAACGCCGCCACAAAGCCCAAGCCTGCGATACGGCACAGCGCAAAAACAAAGCCCTTTCGTTGGCAGCAAGCGTGTGTACAGGATAATTGTATGCCGTGACAATGCCTACCTGCATTTCGTGTGCATAGCGGTGCAGAGCTTCATTCATATATCTCAAAAAATAGCGACCTGCCAACACATCATCTTCCATATAAATGCAGGCTTCGTGGTGTTGCAATACCTCGCTTACGGCGGCAATCATGGAGGGGTCTAAACGCAAATTTTCGGCACGCTCCGTAATATGAACTTTGCCGCACCATTGTTCGGCGGCGATAATGCGGCGCACCTCCGCTATCTGTGCCAGCATCTGGGGGCTGCTGTCTGGCGGCGCACCATCGCTGAAAATATACAACTCCGAGCAGTCGGCATCAAGGGCGGATTGCAGGGTACGCAAACAACGCAAAGTATGCTGCGGGCGGTTGAATACCAATAAAACAATCGGAAATTTTTTATTTTTCATAGTAAAAATGAAAAAAATATTACAAAATTTTAATATTGAAGTTGTTTTCAACCTTTTTACGCTGCAAATAAACAACTACTTTATTTTATAAAATCAAGATTTTTATTTGATATTTTTTTTATTAATTTATTTTATCCGCAATTTGAGAAAAAAACAAAATCAGAATGGCAAATATTTTTGCGGATTGCGTATATATTGTAAATATTGGCATATAGTATGCCGCTTTGGTTTTTAATTTTGAAAAAATTACAGTGTCCACGACATCAACAACAATGCCCATGTGTTAATGAGTATCTGACGAGTGTTTATCAAAAAACAAATTTTTAAAAAAAATTAATGTCGCAAATATATACCATTGCATATATTTGTGTTGTTGCGGGGGTCACACTACGCAATAGTGAGCCTTCGGAAATCTGAGCATCCAAACAAAAACTCAAAAGAAACAGAGAAAGTAAAGACATTTTTGAGTTATACAATGTCAGCCAAATCCAAAAATTATTAACATGAAAAAATTATACACCATTTATTACAGGCTTTTGGTTGGCGTAATTGCATTAATGATGGCGAATTTGTCGTCTTTATCCGGTCAGGAATCTTCTGTGCCATACGCCGAATCTCCATCAAAATCATTTTCCGCAGATGCAGGGGCTATCTATTATGGCTTATTTTATTGGGCTAAATATGATTTTAATACAACGCTCAAAGGTGGGTTTCTTAGGTTCAGCACACATTCTTCTAATCAACAAAAAAAAGTGCAGTCCGGCTATATTGAATTGATGTTTGGCGGCTCACCCCGTATTGATTCTACTTGGATTCTCAATGCTAAACTGGGAATTGGCGGTACCTTTTATTTTTCTTCAAAAACCCAGATGCCGCTTTATCTCAATATCGGATATGGGATAGTATCCTATCCTGAATTATCCGGTGGCGGCGGTAATATAATACTTGGGACTAAAGTATATCCAAAATTTTATGTAACAAAAAGAATAGCGGTTTTATTGGAAGGTAATTTTGACTTACATTTTTGTGACACGATAGGTGACGATGATTTTAAGATTAATACGGTTTTTTTTACCGGTTATGTAGGAATAGGTGTATCTTTTTTATTTAACGGTGGTTCTCTTGATAAGAAATAACTGTACCAACCGCTATTTTAAAACAAACAAAAACGGTTTAGTTTTTGCAAGCGAAGGCAATTTTTTTGCAAATGGATACGATTAAAATTTGGCAGTTCTAAAAAACAGCGTATTTTAGTGGGGTTCAAGAACTGAGAATAAAGAGCCATTTATAAAGAAAACCCCATTATTAGAGAATAGCGAGAAATATAATTTTGTCGGGTTCAGACAATAACTTCTAAATTAAATATCACAATGACAACTAACAAAGTTTCACTTCACAGAATTTTGACTGCAAGCCCTGAAAAGGTTTACAAAGCATTTACCGATGCCGATGCTATGGCTTCGTGGTTGCCGCCCTACGGTTTTACCTGCAAAATACACAGTATGGATTTGCGGGTTGGGGGCAAATATAAAATGTCGTTTACCAATTTTGGTACCGGCAGCAGTCATTCATTTGGCGGCGAATACTTGGAAATTGTACCCAATGAATTGCTAAAATATACCGATGAATTTGACAACCCCGACCTGCCCGGACAAATGGTTACAACAATTAAATTGCGAAAAGTTGCCTGCGGAACAGAACTGGTTGCTACACAAGATGGAATACCCGACATTATACCAATTGAAATGTGTTATTTGGGTTGGCAGGAATCCTTAGATAAATTAAAACGCTTGGTAGAACCCAATATACCGGACGCATAACCAAATAAAATGACAAAACAAATTTTTGTTAACTTAGCTGTAAAAGACCTGCAAAAATCTGCCGACTTCTATACAGCACTTGGTTTTACCAATAATTCTCAATTTTCGGACCATACGGCAAAATGTATGGTTTGGAGCGACCATATTTTTGTGATGCTCCTAACCCACGAAAAATTTACGACCTTTGTCACCAAGCCTATCGCAGATACCCAATCAAACGTTGCAGCACTGTTTTCGTTATTGACCGACAGCATAGAGGAAATGTACCAAATTATGAACAATGGACTTCAAGCGGGAGGCATAGAGCCTAACGAAATGAGAGACTACGGTTTTATGCAACAACGAACCATCGAAGATTTTGACGGACACACTTGGGAATTTTTCTATATGGACGTTTCAAAATTTCCAGCCTAATCTCTAACAAGAGTGCTATTTTATTTTTTTTAAATCTTAGATCTTCTCTGTTGAATGTTATTGCAAAAATCGCCATATCTCAAGCTGTTTCCCGTTGGCTGCAACTAATCAAGACAATAATATAAAGAATAAAACAAAGGTTCGTTTTATTACGAGTACCTGCAATGCGTCTTTCAGTTAAAGTTATCAGGTACTGAGGGGCAGTTTCCACACCGTAAGTAACAGTTTTTTAACTTTGACAAAGTTGAGGTACGCACGCCATAAGCGGTGCCGAAAATGACAAATGCAGCAGTGCCCACGACAAATGCAGCAGTGCCCACGACAAATGCAGCAGTGCCCACGACATAAGCAGCAGTGCCCACGACAAATGCAACAGTGCCCACGATAAATGCAGCAGTGCCCACGACAAATGCAGCAGTGCCCACGATAAATGCAGCAGTGCCCACGATAAATGCAGCAGTGCCCACGATAAATGCAGCAGTGCCCACGACAAATGCAGCAGTGCCCACGACAAATGCAACAGTGCCCACGACAAATGCAACAGTGCCCACGATAAATGCAGCAGTGCCCACGATAAATGCAGCAGTGCCCACGATAAATGCAGCAGTGCCCACGATAAATGCAGCAGTGCCCACGACAAATGCAGCAGTGCCCACGACAAATGCAGCAGTGCCCACGACAAATGCAGCAGTGCCCACGACAAATGCAGCAGTGCCCACGACAAATGCAACAGTGCCCACGACAAATGCAACAGTGCCCACGATAAATGCAGCAGTGCCCACGACAAATGCAGCAGTGCCCACGACAAATGCAACAGTGCCCACGATAAATGCAGCAGTGTTTAACTTTGACAAAGTTGGAACTTTGTCAAAGTTGGGGTACTCAGGTGTGGAGGGGTACTCACCGAGTATTTATATTGCAAAAAAACAGAATAAGTATTGTAAATATGCCGGAGAGTCGCACATATAATAACGTTATCTTTAATAAAAAGAAAAAAGCAGCATTTTTTGATTAAAAAAGCCCAAAGAAACAATGTCAGGTTTTTTGGAAAAAAATCAGAAATGCGGAAATTTTTAAAAAAAATAGATACATATAAAATAATATTCCCCTATCTTTATCATAGTAAAGCATAATACTATGCAAAGTTCACAGATTTTTCCATTGTACTATAAAGATGAAGGCAAAAAGATAGGTATAAAATCCTATCCGAATCCTTCTACTAAGGTATTATTGGCAAAATGTGGCATCCTCAAATACAGCAAAACATATCGCAGTTGGTACTTACCTTACGAAAAATGTGTTTTTGACCTGCTCAAAAAAAATTTTACTGACCTCCAAATTATTGCAGACAACGCACCTACTCGAAATGTACCATCACAAAGTTTGCGCATAGATGAAGTAGGAACGGACCTTCGTATCATTCAAGAACGCTTAGGGCATTCCGGCATCAAGACTACTGAAAGATACACCCATGTAAGTAATAGGACTATACAAAGGGTTCAAAGCCCATTAGATAGCTTGATGAATAATAAAAATGCGAACTTTAGTTCGTATAAGTAGATGTTATCTGAAACCCTATGGCAGTAGTTATTTTCATTTGACATTAAACATTTCGCCAAAGTTTTAAAAAATCAAACATATATTAGGGGTTTCTATTTATTTTACAGTAAACTAAAAGTATCATGACCGAACATTATACAATAGCAGATTTTCATTTAAGATTTTTTCTTGAATCAATATGTAATTTCAGGTGTGTTTATTGCAACCCAGATGCAGACAGACAAGAAGGGAAAATTATTTCAGATAGTGAAATAAAAAACATTCTGGCAGTAGGTTATTCAAAGGGAATTTCAAAAGTACATTATTCAGGAGGCGAACCAACATTAAGAAGAGGATTACCAGAGATAATTCGATTCGCAAAAAATCTTGGTTACACAGACCAAGTTATGACTACAAATGGAGTTCTTTTTGAAAAAAAATTTGATGTCTACATTGATTCAGGTCTTACAAGAGTAAATATTAGTATTGATAGTTTAAAGGAAGATATATTTAATAAACTTACTGGCAGTAAATCATTTCATAATGTAATGAGAGCAATAGAAAAAGCAGTTTCTCATTTTGAAGAAGTGAAGTTAAATGTTGTAATAATGAAAGAGAACATCGAAGAGATTAATGATTTTATAAGTTTTTCTGCAAAACATAATAATAAAATTGTATGTCGCTTTATTGAACTCCAATCTAACCAACCAGTATTTTATGATAATAAAGAAAAAATCTCAGACCAACATGTTAATTTAGATGAGATAGTGCAGCAGTTAGAAAGGTATGGAGAGTTTAATATCATCAACAGTATAAAAGGCAAAAACCCTAATTGCCGTTACTATCAAATAAAAAATACAGGAACACGGTTTGGAATTATCGCAAATCATTCAAGAGGATACCCCTGTGGAAATTGTAAGAAGATTAGAATTAGTCCATATGGTGGTATGGGTGTATGTATAAACGCAGAAGGCTTAAATATTAAAAATGCAAATGAACAAGAACTTATCAAAGCATTTGATATGTCAATTGAAATGCGTCATAGTTTAGATGAACACTTCGCATATAGAAAACATCATTCAGATACATATGGATTTTGGCGTTGGGGGTGATGTTTCGGAGAAAAAACAGGAAACAAAGCATATGTAAATATTATAAAATTGAATGATGAAAAGTAATGATTTTTTCACAGAGGAAAATAAAGAAGCATTGTATTTATTTTTCAATACTGTTATTGAGGACTTGGTGGATTTAAAAATTTCTTCTCCTGCTATTGGAAAAAGATTCGACATTTACGAATTCTTAAAACTTTCTACATTAGATTTTCCTAATGAGGAAGTTGATATTTCGGAAGTTTATAACAACTTCAAAAAAGAGATTATTCCATATTGTCAAAACCCTTCAAGCAAATTTTTTTTAGGGTTTCCATATTCAGGAAACTCCGTTCCTGCTTTAACAGGCACAATTATCAGTGATTTTCTCAATATCAATTTGGTAGATTTTAAATTAAGTGAAGCATTAACACTTTGCGAAATTCAAAGTATAATTTGGTTACGCAAATTATTAGGTTATGATAAAGTTGAAAAATTGCAATCAATTACTGATGCAGGAGGAATTCACACACATGGAGGGGCAATGAGTAATACGATTGCTTTAATACTTGCGAGAGAAAACCATAACTCTAATACGCTTAAAGACGGTGTAGAAAATCCTAAAGGATTTAAAATAATTGTTCCAGAAGGAATAACTCATTACGGAATTCTAAAATCTCAAATGTTAATTGGATGTGGTTCTAATACTATTGAAATCCCAACTGTAAATTACAGAATGAATTTAGAAAAACTTGAAAAGGCACTTGTCGCTAATAAGAATAACATAATGTGCGTAATTGCTTTTGCAGGTGACGCTAAAACAGGAACAGTAGATAATCTAACTGCAATTTCAAATATAGTGAAAAAAATTGACCATAAAATTTGGTTGCATGTTGATGCATCACAAGGTTTCTGTTTAGCCTTCTCTGATACATTGAAACATAAATTATCTGGAATAGAACATTTTGATTCAATTACAATTGACCCCCATAAATGTTTGAATATTCCTTTCTCAATCAGCACACTCTTAGTTAAAGAACCAAAAAAAATTAAAGTGTTTGATGATAAGGACAGTGATGATAATTTTGAATTTTCCTTCGGAAGAATATCTCCTTTTATTTCATCCAGACCTTCAATAGCTTTAAAATTATGGTTTACCCTAAAAACATTTGGAAAGAAAAAAATATCAAAAATTATTGAAACTCGTTACAACTTAGCACAAAACTTTGCTGAAATAATTAAAAATTCGAGTGATTTTATTTTAATTGGCGAGCAAGATACATTTTCAATTATGTTTTATTACACAAAAAACATTCGACAAATTAATTCAGATAATGAAATTGAGTTTTTAAATGACTTAAACAATATGGTTGAGAAAGTATTGTTGAGCAATGGGTATTTCATCGACAGACCAAAAATAATTGAATTGCCTTATTTTAAAAATAAAATATCGCTTCGACCATTAAAATACTTATGTGGTAATCCAATTACAAAAATTGAAGACCTAATAAGTATGCTAACAGTAATAAGAAATGAATTCAACAATGAATAATCCAGAAATAAAAAAGATACTTATAAGGGAAATTGATGCTTTCGCATCACTTAACTTCAAAGACTATTTCATAGTTCTCTTTGGTTCATTCGCAATTAATAAACAAAAAGAAAATTCAGATATTGACATCATTTGCTTTTCGAAATCGCTTGATGATGAATTAATTTTTCTTTTCAAAGATTTTTTTATCAATCTATGTGTAAAATATAATGTAAGCACAAGAGCACAAATTCCACATGAACGCTTTTTAATCATTTCTTATAATGATTTACTAAAAGCAATATCGGGCGAAGGTTTTACAAAAACTGAAAAGTCAGAATTGACTATTCCTGAAAGAATTCACACCGCTGAATTTTACAGTTCAGATAAAATGAGATTTAGATTTGCCTTTAATTCAATAACAACACTAAACCAGTTTATTTCTGGGAATTTTGAGCACTATAAATCCTTTAAAGACATAGCCATTGAATATTTGCTTGGATATATTTTCATTCTTAATAATAAAAGAAAATTAACAATTGAAGAATTAGTTAACGCTACAATTTGCGACAGTAAGACCCAAAGAAGTGAAGGAATGTTTTTAGGGTATAAAAATTATTCAGAAATTCGAGAACATTTTCTCGATGCATATCAAATTAAATTAAAACAACTTTCTAATCAAAATTTTGTCAACTTTGATTCAGTTTCATTCTTGCCCTCTGACAATTGGCTTAAAAAAATATTTTACACTAATGCAGAACTCCACAATTAATTCAATTGAAAAAAAAATAAGACAAGAGTATTCAAGACAAAATGATTTTATTCAACTTATTGCATCGGAAAATTTGCCTTCAAAAGCAGTTTACAAAGCTATGCAGAATGTTTTGCTAGACTATAAAACCGCTGAGGGTTATGTAGGAAACAGGTATCATTCAGGATGCAAAATAATTGACGAAATAGAATCGATTGCTATAGAAAAGGTTAAAACATTATTTGGTGCTGAATATTCAAATGTTCAAACTAATTCAGCCACCATTGCGAACCAAACTGCTATCGCTGCTCTATCTGATTCTACGCCTAAAATTTTAGCAATGGATGTTAAATGTGGTGGTCATATAAGTCATAGTGTTAAATATACAAACTCCAATCACTACCACGTTGACAAGGAGTCCTTTCTTTTGGATTATGATGAAATAAGAAAAATTGCTAAAAAGTAGAACCTAATATAATCATTGCAGGTTCAAGTTCTTACCCTAGGGAAATAGATTTTAAAAAATTTAGAAACATTGCTGACGAAGTTGGAGCTTACTTGATAGCTGACATTGCCCATATTGCAGGTATAGTTGCAACTGGTTATCATAATTCACCGGTAAATGAAGCTCATGTAACTACAGCAAGCTCATACAAAACCATGAAAGGTCCAAGAAGTGGTTTCATTCTTATTGGAAAAGACTTTCAGATGGTGTTAAATGGGAATAAGTTGTTCAAGTTGGTGGATAGAAGTTTATTTCCACTAACTCAAGGTTCACCAAATATTTTGGATATTGCAGGTAAAGCAATTTGTTTTGAAGAGAGTAATTCTAAAAAATTTAATAACTATATTTGTGATTTACTTGAAAACAGTTCTTGCTTGTCATCCTGCTTAATAGAGAGAGGTTTTGAGGTATTAACTAATGGAACAGACAATCATATAGTTTTAGTCAATTTAAAAAATAAAAAAATGACTGGTCACATAGCTGAAAATGCCTTAGAAGAAGTTGGTATTTCTGTAAACAAGAATCAAATTCCTTTTGATGAACATTCTCCCTTACTTTCTAGTGGAATACGAATTGGTAGTCAATTCATCACAAGCAGAGGAATGAATAAAAAACAAATTCCAATTATCGTTGACTTAATTGAGATGACACTAAACAGTATAAAACCTTTAGATAATACTCATTATTCTAAAGATTCAACTACCATCAACAAGGTAAAGAAAAAGGTTAAGGAATTAACAGAAAATTTTCCAATAATTATTAATTAAACAATTTTTTTAAAATATGAAAAATAAAATTTTAGTTTATAATACTTTAAGCGGTCAGAAAGAGCCGTTTAGTTCTATTAAAAAAGATGAAATAAGTATGTATGTGTGTGGGCCTACTGTATATTCGAATGCTCACATAGGACATGCATTATCTGCAATGGTGTTTGACATAATCAGAAGGTATTTTGAACATGTTGGATACTCTGTAAAATTCATTATGAATTTTACAGATGTTGATGATAAAATAATTATCAGGTCTCAAAAAGAGAATATCGATGCTACCACGCTAACGGAAAATCTTATTAACGAATACATTCTTCAATTAAAAAAACTAAATATCAAACCTGCCACGCATTATCCAAAAGCAACCGAAGAAATTGGAGGTATGATTTCATTTATTGAAGAATTAGTAAAAAAAGACTTTGCCTATTCAGTTAATGGTGATGTTTTTTATCGGACAAGCAAATTCATTACTTACGGTAAACTATCTGGACGCAAAATTGATGAACAACTTTCAGGGACTCGGATTGATGTAGATAATCGAAAGGAAAGAGTTGAAGACTTTGCATTATGGAAATCTGCGAAGAAAGGAGAACCGTCATGGGAAAGCCCTTGGGGAAATGGTAGACCTGGCTGGCATATAGAGTGTTCTTCAATGTGTATCCATCATTTAGGGGAACAAATTGATATACACGGTGGTGGCACAGACTTAATTTTTCCACATCATGAAAATGAAATTGCTCAGTCAGAAGCATATACAGGAAAGCCTTTTGCAAAGTATTGGATGCACAACGGTATGCTTGAATTAAAAGGAGGGAAAATGAGCAAGTCTGTTGGAAACCTCATAACCATTAATGAGTTTTTAGAAAAGTTTGATGCAAATACTTTTAGAATGATGTTAATTTCGTCTCACTATAGAAGTCCTTTGGCTTTTAATTTTGATTTAGCAGAAGAATCTTTAAGGAAAGTTCAAAAAATTACAAGTGCTTTAAAAGGTGCATGGGGTAATAATTCAGACGATTACTTAGCGAAGGAAGCAGAAAGTACAGCAGCAAATTTTGTCCTTGAGTTTCATAATTCAATGAATGACGATTTCAATACTCCAATTTTTTTAAGCCATCTTTTTTCAATTACAAAATATGTAAACCAATTAAGAGATAAAGGTGCGTCAGATGAAATATTGAGCATCGTTCAAAAGGAAATTAAAAATGTTTTGAAAATTATTGGATTCAATATTGAGAGTATTACAAGTACAACATCAAATAATTTAGAGCCTCAACTAATTGAATTATTAATTGAAATAAGAAAAGAATTACGCAATAATAAAAATTGGGCTTTATCCGATACTATAAGAAATAAATTAAGTGCTATTGGGGTAAACTTAGAGGATAGCCCTAATGGTGAAACTGGTTGGACAAAATTATGAAAAATACATTATTTGATTACGCACAAGAAAATTCTAATTGGCATTTTGACCCATCAAAAAAGTCAAATGATTTTTATTTCGTTGGAAATAAAGTTTTTATACCTCAAAAGGAATTGCATGAGCTGGTTAACCAATTAGAGGAAAGTAATCTTTTAAAAGAAATCATTTTAGGCAAAAGAATGAAGAAGTATGACAACAATTCAGTTTATCAAAACGATGAGCTAACTTTGTGGGGCTACAACGAAAGCCAATCGTTTATGAAAAGTATTGATGTTGACGGAAATAAATTTCTTATTCCTTCCTACATTCAAGAAACTATTGATTCGCTTGGAATAAAAAATGCTGCTGCTGCATTGATGATTCAATATCCTGGACAAATGCTACCTTGGCATTGTGATTTATATTTATCGTATCGAGATAAAACCAACATGAAATTATCAGAAAATATAGTCAGATATTTAGTCGCACTATCTGAATGGGACTGGGGGCATTATTTTTTATGTGGTAATTCAGTATGGCATCAATGGAAGGCAGGAGATATTATTACTTGGGATTACCTAATGTATCATTGTAGTTCAAATAGTGGTCGTAGACCCAAAATAACTATGTCAATTACTGGAATTAAATAAGAAGCATTCGTACAAATAAATATTCTTTAAAAACACACATATCACCCTAAAAGCATTTTTAATTGAGAGTATTTTTCTTCAACACAGAGTTATTTTCAATAATCTTGTCCAAACATGACAATGAAAGTGAATTCCTAATATCAACTTTTCTGCTTGTCATTGAACGATTAGCCTTCAGACGGAAAAAAAGGGCTTCAGATAACAGCAGTTTGGCAAAATGGCGGGTTCAGTGCTAAATTGAACATTCGGATTTCTAATAAACATTTGTGCTAAATTGAACCTTTGTGCTTCTAAACCGCCACTTCGCCAAGCTGCAAACCGTTATGCGGCAGCTTAAAAGACAACGAAACAAAAACAGACAAATGAATAAAATTCTAATATTACTTTTTATCGGGTTGACAACTTTGACCTATGGACAAAAATCAATAGGACCAAATTTTGACATTGCGGACTTCAACAAGAAAATGGAAGTTGCTGAATGGTTGTATGAATATGATATGATTGCTTGGAAAACTTCGGACAGCGTAATGACCCAAGACAAAAAAGACTTGGCAAGATTGGGAAGTGATTGGTTTTGTTTTAAGAAAAATGACAGTTGGCACGCTGTTTATGGAAAATATGAAAACAATCAATTTGACCTTGTTTTTCACTTTAAGGTTGACAAAGGACAAGTAAGTAAAACTGATGAAACGGTAGACACAACTTTACTTCATAGATTTTCCAGGGCATTACAGACAGCAAGTGGACAGATTAAAGCAATGAAAGACACTATCAATTTAAGATTTAATCAATACATAAAAGAAAATGACGACCAGACACTTTCTGTTTGGATTTTACCAGCATTTCAACCGAATAGTGTGGCTGTTTATGGCGGAGAATTTATCTATACTATTGACCAGACAGGAACGAAAATACTTAAAGACGAAAGTTACTTTCAAGGACAATTTCGTGGTTTCAAAGTTGACAATCCGAGAGAGATTTGGATAAACTACCGAGAGACTGATAAACCAACATTAGGAGCAGTCTTTTTTGCTTGGTATTACAAGTCATACTTTACAAAAATCGTAATTGACAACTCAAAAAGTATTAGCACTCCATTTAAATCTGACAACAGTTGGACTTGGATTCACGCTGAAAAAGAACCCGAAAAAAAGAAGAAAAAGAAATGACGAAAACAGAAAGCCGACCGCATAACAGCCGTTTTGCAAAAGCGGGGGTTTCGTGCTTCTATGACAATGAAGTGCTAAATTCAAGCTTTGTGCATCTAATGAACTTTTGCGCTAAAAACCCCCATCACGCCAATACCCAAAACCGTTATCAGCAATTTTATGACGACATTAAATAAACCAAAATATTGCGGACAAAATTGGTTGGAAATGAAACCAACTGACGGTGGACGTATCTGCGGACAGTGTAGTAAAACTATAGTTGACTTTTCAAAAATGACTTGGGCTGACATTGAACGAATACAGCAGCAAAACAATAACTCAGTTTGCGGTATGTATTCACCCAAACAACTTGACTATTGGGGGCGACAAGTTCCGGCAACTAATTGTTCCAAATTTGCAGCGACAACAGCGTTGTTAGTTTCAATGACGATCCCATCTCAATCGTTTTCACAGACAGTTTCGGACACAGTCTCTAAAACCATAATTCACGGAATAGTGACCGGGAAAACAAAAGAAGGAAAAATAGACACATTAGGGTTTACATCAATAAACTTAAAAGGAACAAACATAGGAACAGCCGCTAACGAACAAGGATATTATCAATTAGACATAACCAATTATATTGATACAATTCAAAATCCAACTCTAATATTTTCAATGGTTGGTTTTGACCGTCTTGAACTGAATTTAAAAAATGAAAACAAAGGATATTTAAAGTATGATGCACAACTTAATCAGGACAATGTTCAAATTACTTATTTTTATGTTACCAAACCGACATTGGGACAACGTATAAAATGGAAATTTAAAAAATGGTTTGGAAAGAAAGATAAATAAAAACCGCCACTAACACAGGCTTTGAGTCAGGCGGGGTGACACGCTTTCCGATAAACTCAGAGCATTGCGTGTAAAACTTGGAGCTTTGTGATTTTAAGACACTTTAAAACTTTGTGTTCCGAAACCCGCCCGAACACCATCGGCAACAGGGCTAAGACAACACGCACACAGACAAAGAGAAGACGGAAAACCTAAATACATAGCAGATATTTTAGACATTAACAGTAAAAAACAGACCTAAATGTCAGAAAAAAATAAATCATAATTAAAATAACCGCTATCTTTCTTGCCTGAAAAAAACACATCAACTCAATGACCGCTTTATACCGCCTTCTGATAGCCGTTTCGTGTGTATGTTTTAGTGCGCACGCCTCCCACTCGTGCAAAAATACCCTCCCTGCCTCCCCCACATCTTCGTCACTTTCTTTTATTAGCAATCAGGGGCAATGGCATCAAAATGTATTGTATCGTGCTCCTATTCATGGGGGAAGTGTTTTTTTTGAAAAAACGCTTTTACTTATTTGGTTTATAATCCGAAAGATTTATACAACCAACACGTCAAAGAGCACGAAGGAACAGCACAACGCAGCGATGTGTGGCATCTCCACGCTTTTAAAATGAATTTTATCGGTGCTGCCGCCAATCCCGTCCTTATTCCCAACAGCAAAAAAAAGGAATATCACAATTATTTCATCGGCAATAAGCCCGCTCAATGGGCAACAGATGTGGCTGTGTACGGCGGCATTGAATATCAGCAATTGTACAAAGGTATTGATGTACGCATTTACGGCAACAAAAATGAACAGATGAAATACGACTATATCGTAGATCCGCATGCCGATGCCACACAAATACGCTGGCAATACGAAGGGGTGGAAAATATATGTATTAAAAACGATGAAATTTATTTAAGCACCTCTTTGGGCGAAAGCATAGAAGCTGCTCCTTTGGCGTATCAATGGATAAATGGTATAAAAAAAATAGTGCCTTGTCGCTATCAATTATTGGCAGACGAGCAATTGACGTTCGATTTTCCAGAAGGTTATAATACCAATTATGAACTCGTCATTGACCCCGAACTCATCGCCAGCACTTATTCGGGTACTTCAGAAACTGTATATGGACATACTGCTACCTACGATGCGCAAGGGCATCTGTATGGCGGCGGTCGTTGTTTTGGCACAGGCTATCCCGTAACCACCGGAGCCATACAAACTACTTTTGCGGGCAGTGTGGATAATTGTATTTCCAAATATACTCCCGATGGCAATACGCTGATGTTTGCTACCTATATCGGCGGCAATAACGAAGATATTCCCCACAGTTTGGTGGTTACAGATTTTGATGAATTGGTTGTAATGGCAAGCACTTATTCCAGCGATTTTCCGGTAAGTGCCGCCGCCTTTGACGATACTTATAACGGCGGTCGCGATTTAACAATTACCATTATAAAAAGCAGCGGCAACTCGCTTATCGGCAGCACCTATATAGGCGGCGGCGATACTGATGGCGAAAATGCCTATAATGTGTTTTATGAAGATTCTTATCGCGGGGAGGTGATTGCAGCCACCGAAAACGGTAGCAGTAATATTTATGTGGTAAGTTCTACCAATTCCGATAATTTTCCTGTCACTTCCGCTGCTTATCAAAGCAATTTACAGGGAGATGCTGATGCGGTAGTATTTAAGCTCAACGGCAATGCTTCGCAACTGCTGTGGAGTACCTATTTTGGCGGCAATAATGCCGATTCGGGGTTTTCCATTCGTTTAGACAGCAACGGCAATGTATTTGCAGCAGGAGCTACTTCGGGTGGGCTGACCACCAACAACGCTTCCGTACAACCCAATTTTGCGGGCGGTGCTATGGGCGGCTGGGGCGCGTCGTTGGAAGCAGACGGTTTTATTGCCAAATTCAATCCGGCGGGCAGCAATTTGTTGCGCTGCACCTACATCGGCACGTCCGAGTTTGATCAGGGCTATTTCATTGATATAAATCCCGAAGATGACGACATATATATATTCGGTTTGTCGGCAGGCGATTTTCCGGTATCTTCCAATGTATATAGCAATGCCAATGGCGAAATGTTTATCGCCAAACTCAACAATAATTTGTCATCTTATTATTGGACAACCCGCTTAGGCAGCAATGATGATTTTCCTGAAATTGCTCCTACTGCTTTTAGGGTGGATATATGCGGAAATATTTATGCCGGCGGCTATACATTAAGCGGTAATAATTTCCCTATAACACCCGATGCTTTTCAGAATAGTTTAAATGATAATACCGGAGATTATTATTTCATGGTGTTGGAAAAAGATGCCGCCACACTCAGCTATGCTACTTATTTCGGCGGCAACGGCTACGAACATGTGGACGGCGGCACGAGCCGTTTTGACAATAAAGGTGTCATTTATCAGGCAGTATGTACCAACTCCAGCGATTTTTACACCACTTCCGGTGCTTTTGATAATAATTTGAGTACAGGTTGGGATTTATTTGTTTTTAAATTTGATTTTGAAAAAGGTATTGTCGCTGCCAACCCGAGTGTAGATGCGAGTTTGGTAGTAGAATACGACGAAGGATGTGCGCCGCTTACCGTGTTTTTCTATCAACAGTTAGATACGGCAACTACCACCCAATATTACTGGAATTTCGGCGATGGCGACTCGTCCGACCTCAAAAATCCCCTGCATACTTTCCTAACACCCGGCGACTATCAGGTGCGTTTGGTGGTAGTGGATTCCACTACTTGCAATATCACCGACACCGCTTATGTAGCAATCAATGTGGGCTACTCCGAAATAGAAGCAGAGTTTGCTTACGATATAGCACCGCCCTGCGACAATGGCGGCGGCAGCTACGAAGTACAATTTTTCAACAATACCATCGGCACACCTGACGTGAATCTTTGGGAATTTGGCAATATACCCTTTCCTATTCAAAACAACAACGACACCATTTCTTTCACCTACCCGCAAGCCGGTACTTATACGGTGCGCCTCATTACCATCGATTCGCTGCCCTGCTTGGTGAGCGACACCTCCGAAGTAACTTTTACCCTGCAACCGCCGACTTATATTGCTGCCGATTTTTCGTTGCCCGCCGGCGATTGTGTGCCTTTTGATTTGGAAGTGTTCAGCAGCAATGCCGCCGCCCAATATCAGTGGCTTTTTGGCGACGGGGCTTCGGGCAACGACAGCACCGCCCTCCACCAATACACCCAAGCCGGCACTTACGAAGTTTCACTCATCGTACAAGATGCCTCCACCTGCAATGAAAGCGATACCCTCACTTTGCCTTTGGAAGTATATGCCGTACCTCAAAGTCTTTTTTCTACAGATAAAGACAGCATATTTTTGGGAAGCAGCACACTTTTTACTTTTACAGGCGAAACCAACGGCGAAACCCTGCAATACGACTGGGATTTGGGCGATGGCAGCATTGCTGCAACAACGGATAATTTTACACACACTTACACCGCTATTGGTACATATAATATTTGCCTCACTGTTACTTCGCCGCACAACTGCACCGATGCGTATTGCAAAGAAATAGATGTATATACCGACAAGGGATTTATCGGCATACCCAATGCTTTTACGCCCAACGACGACAAAGTCAATGATGCTGTGCAGGTAGAAGGAAAAAATATAGTATCTTTTACGCTCAAAATTTTTAATCGCTGGGGAAAATTATTATTTGAAACCGATAACATAGATACCGCTTGGGACGGCAATTATCAGGGCGACCCGCAAGAAGCAGATGTGTATGTATATACATTGGAAGCTAAAATGATTGACGGCGAACAAATCAGCAAAACCGGAAATATTACATTATTGCGATAAATATTTAAAATAAAACCTTTATGTTTTAAAAAGGACAACGGCACTTTTACTAAATATTAAAATTTATATTACACATGAAACGCAAAGATTTTGTTAAAAACATTGCGCTTGGTACTTTAGGGGTAGCACTATCCTCCAAAATATCACAGGCAGCTGAAAGCAAAAAAAAACCAAATATCATTTTAATTCTATTAGATGATGTATCTGCTGTAGAGTTTGGTTGCTATGGCAATATAGTTCATAAAACCCCCAATATTGACCGTATGGCACAAGAGGGGATTTTATTTAAAACAGCATGGGCTACGCCCATGTGTATCCCTACAAGAGCACTCATATTAACCGCGAAATATGGACCGAGAATTAATTGGTACAAAAACAATATAAAACCTAAATTAGAAGAAAAAAATGGCATTTTAGGCAGAGATAATATTATTTATGCCCAATTACTTGCGGAAAATCAATACAGAACCGGTATTATCGGAAAGTGGCAATTGCCGGGTACTACCAAGCAACACGGCTTTCAATATAATTGCACTTGGTCAGACAGCAAGCGTTTTAAACAAAAAGATACAACTGATTCTCGTTATTGGCACCCTACTATATTAGAAAATGGTAAAGTAATTCCTACTGTGTCTAATGATTTTGGGCCTGATGTATTAAACAAAAAAGCGATAGAGTTTATTACACAAAAAAACAGCCCCCCTTTCTTTTTGTATTATTCCTTTACTTTACCTCATTTACCGCGTGGCGCAAAATCTATAGATGCGTATACGACTGTTCCTGAGAGGAATGAACGCGGCGAATTAACAGGAAAACGCAGTGTTGGAACACTTCAATCCAATGTAGAGTATATTGATTTTTTAATAAAAGAGTTAATAGAAGCATTACAAAAAAACAAGCTATTAGAGAATACTATTATATTTTTTACATCAGATAACCCTACTTCGGGCGGCAAAACGGGAGGTAAGTGTCAAGTAGTACAAGAAAAAGGGTGTAGAGTTCCCTTAATTGTATATGCCCCTACAATTATAAAATCCCAAGCACCTTCCGAAAATTTGATAACCTTAGCAGATTTATATCCTACTTTTTGCGAATTAGGCGGCGCAGCTATTCCAAAAGATTATGAAATAGACGGAAAAACATTCGTATCTCTGTTGTTAGAAAAACCCTATATGGAGCGAAAATGGATTTTTAGCTATTACGAAGATAAACGCATGCTGCGCACTAAAAATTGGCTCTTAGATGGTGAAGGAAATTATTTTCGTTGTGAATATATAGCAAATACTACCGAATCGCATTTTGAAAAAGTAAAGGCAGATGATGAAACAAAAGAATTTAAAGAAATAAAATCATATTTTGATAATATCTTAGTAGGATTACCAAAACCTACTGAGCAGTTTTTAAAAACAAATACTGTTCTATCTACCCCCTCCTCCAAACAAACAAAAAAACCTAAAAAGAATCCGGCTAAACCTGCTCAAAAAAATATTCAAGTAAAATAAATATTGTTTTTTCTTGCTCGTCTCTGTCGTCCTCACCAGCTACAACCACCTGCCTCTGTTGCAAAGAGCCTTTGCTTCTTTGTTGGCACAGACCTACTCGCCCCTCGAAATCATCATCGTTGACGACGGCTCTACCGACGGCAGCTGCGAGTGGATAGCCGCCACTGCCGAACAATATCCGCAGCAGGTACGCTATTTTTTTCAACCCCAAAATGTAGGTATTCCGCGCAATAAAAATACGGGTTTCAAAATGGCAAAAGGAGAATGGATAACCTATTTAGACGGCGACGACTGGTATTATCCCGAAAAAATAAGCAGCGAAATAGCCGCCCTGCGCCAACACCCCGACTGCGAAGTGGTTTATTCCAATTTTGAGTTCAGAAACGAAATAACCAACACCACACGCCGTTGGCTCTCCGATACCGATACCCCAAAAACCGGATTGTTGCTCAAAGAAATTATCACCCGCGATTTTCCCCACAACACCATTTTCCGTTTTGAGCTGATGCACCGCTCCGTACTGGAGCGCATCAACTACTACGATGAGCGCATTGCAGCCTTCCACGACTGGGACTCACGCATTCGCTACGCTGCTTTTGCCCGCATCGCCTACGCTCCTTATATCGGCTCTTCTTACGAGCACAACACGCAAGGTATTTCCAAACGCCTGAAAAGAATAAAATTATTACAAGAAATGCAGTGGGTTTTTGAGAAAAATATAGACCTTTGCAAACAAGTGTATGCAAAGGAGGAAACAAAAAAAATCCAAAATACCATGCAACACTATTTTTCTTTTAAATATCCCTCTGCCGTCAAGCAACATAGCCGTTGGCGAGCTGCTTGGTATGGTTTTAAACATCTGTTGCGCTATCCGAAAGACATCGGAGCGATAAATAAAATGTTTTGAGATATTTTTTTATATGTGATGATTGACTACAACCCTAATTTACCGCTTTTTTCTATCCATATTCCCAAATGCAGCGGCACCAGCGTTTTAGAAATTTTGCAAAGTTGGTTCGGTTGGTGGAAGTTTTATCGCCATTATCCGCAATTTAAAAAAAAATAAACCCCCAAAACTCGCCCGTTTGCACCCCTTTTTTTCAAAAACCGACTACCGCAAAGGCATTTGCGTACACGGACATTTCAATCGCAATCGCAATATTGGCGTATTGGATTATTATCCCGATGATGCCCGTCAGTTTATCACGGTGCTGCGCGACCCGCTTGCGCTGATGACTTCCGACTATTTTTACAATCTCACACGCATTCAAATGGGCATACATTACCGCGAAGGCAAAAAAATTGAATCCTGGCCTTATGAGTCTTTAGATGAGTTTTTGATAAAAAACAAATGCTATATGCTACAGTATTTTCCTTGGGAAATGACGATTGATAATTATCGCCAACTGATTGATACGCATTTTATTCATATCGGGGTTACGGAAAAATTACAGGAAAGTATGGATATTTTTGCCAAAAAACTATACAAAAACCAAAAACCGTGCGCGTGCGCAACAAAACGCCGCGCTCCTCGCAGGCAAGTGAAGAAGCCATTCGTATTTTTAAGGAAAACAATGCTTTGGAATACGAAATTTATGAATATGCTTTGCAATTAAATCATTATTAATCAAATTTTTGAACAGTATTAAAAAAATAATATCTTTAAACATTGAAGCATATTATTTTCGTTATATCGCAGCCGCGCAGTGGCTCTACCCTACTCCAAAGTCTGTTGTCTAACAATGCCGCCGTTGCCAGCGTGAGCGAACCTTGGCTGCTCCTGCCTTTTTTGTCGGCACGCAAACCCGAATTGCACCGCACCGCCTACAACGAAAAATTGGCGGCACGCGGCTTGGAGGAGTTTATTCCGAAAGTTGGCGGCGATGCTGCATATCACGCGGCTTTGCGCCAATTTGCCGAACAACTATATTTTTACAACGCCGCCCCGCAGGTGCGCTATTTTTTGGATAAAACGCCGCGATACTACGAAATTTTACCCGAAATTGCACAGGTTTTCCCGCAGGCAAAAATCATTTTACTCAAAAGAAACCCCCTCGCCGTACTACATTCTATCATTGATTCGTTTCGCTGTGATAATTTAGACCGCCTCTATACCGCCCGCCGTGATTTTCTCAATGCGCCTTTTTTAATACAAAATTTTGCACAACAGCAAAGCCATCAAACGAATGTGCGTACAATTTTATACGAAAATTTAGTGACGCAGCCCGAAATAATTGTCAAAGAATTATACGAATGGTTGGAGATTCCTTTTGAAAAATCAATACTGCACTACGCCGATAATGATAAAACAAAAGGAAATATGGGTGATGCTATCGGTATTCATCGTCATCAACAGCCCTCAGCCGACAGTTTGGATACTTGGAATATTAAATTAAAAGATACCCAGTGGCGCAGCTTTTTTAAAGGATATGCCCACTATTTAGGCAACGATTTTCTGAAGCAATACGGCAATTACGAACAGGCTGCCGACACATTAAAAAGTTCATACTCCTTCAACCGTTTTTTAAAAACTGCTCAAAACAACGAAACCCTTACGGCTTTCAGCACGAAATATTTTATTCGTAAATATGTATATCTTTTGAGTGGTATTGATTTATTTAAAAAATAGCATGGAAGCTACCGATTACTCAACATTACCACTTGTCAGTATCATTATACCGACCTTTAATCAGGCAAGTACCCTCGAACGCTGTATTTTGTCGGTGTTGGAGCAGCATTATCCGCGTGTGGAGTTTATTATTATTGACGGCGGCAGCGATGAATCTACTTTGCGCATTATCCGGCAGTACGAATCACATTTGGCATATTGGATAAGCGAAGCAGATGAAGGCATATACGATGCTTATAACAAAGGCATTGCACGCAGCACAGGCGATTATTTGTATTTTTTGGGCAGCGATGACCAATTGGAAAAAGGAGTGCTGCAAGCTGTTTTTGGCAGTACCGACCGTCATTGCGATATTATTTATGGCGAAGTACACGCCCAAAACGGACCTCGACAACACAGGGGGGCTTTTTCGCCGCAGCGTTTGGTTTTTGAAACCTTGTGCCATCAAGCGGTTTTTTATAAAAGAAATTTATTTGATAAAAAAGGGAAATATGATATTCGCTATCAGGTAAAAGCCGACCATGTGTTTCATTTTGCATGTTTTGGCGACGACAGTGTGCGTACCTGCTATGTGCCTTTGCAAATTGCCACATACGAGGGCAAGGGATATAGTGCCGAAACCGCCGACCCGCAGTATTTGCAGGACGAAGCAAAGTTGATGCTGCAATATTTAGCCCCACATCTGAGCGAAAAAGAGCGCAATTATATCCAAAAGCGCGGCGAAGAACGCAATATTTACTATCAGCTCCGGCATCAGAATTTATGGAAAGCCGCCACACAATGGCTATCTTTCAGTTTGAGTTCGGCAACGCCCCTGCGCTACTTAAAAAAAGGTGCTTACTGGCTGGCACAGCGTTTTACGGGCGGCAGAAAATATAAATATTTTGCTTTTTGAAACAAAAAAAGCAAAGCAGATGTCTTTCTGGCTTTGGTATAAAAGTCAATCGGCGGTACTGCTTTTATCTACTTGAATTAAATAAAAATGCCTGCAAAAACTTGATGTTGCAGGCATTTTTATTTTAAACAGATAAGTTTAAGGATTATGTTTTGAATGATAATGTTTTATTTTTAAAATAAAATTTAAACACGTTATTTGCAAAAATCTTTAACTCGTTTGAAATTAGGTCGTATTTTTTTTCTAAGAAAATTGCGAAATTACCTGCAACAAACCACTTTTAGGCACTACGCCGCTTTGTCGCCATTTGGGTTCGCCATTTTTATAGAGTACCAAAGTAGGTACGCCGCGTACTTGCTGTTTGGCGGCAAGTTGGGGATTTTTATCTACATCTATTTTTACAATTTTTACCTGTTCGCCTAATTCGTCTTTCACCTCTTTCAAAATGGGAGCCATCATTTTGCAGGGACCACACCATTCTGCATAAAAATCTACCAATACAATACCTTCTGTTTGTACAATATCCTGAAAAGTCATAATTTATAGTGTTTTTTTATTTTTTTTAAATGTAATCAACAGTGTAGCAGCGCAAAAGTTGAAAAATGTTTATTTTTTTATCTCTTCGTAGTGTATCTGTTCCGTTGTGTCGTTATTGCTGCCGTTGTGCGGTAGAGTATTGGGGGCGCAAGTGCCTGCAACACCGCAACACCCTCTGTTGAGCAAAGCCATCAGTATAAAAAATGCCGCCACTCCCATTATCCAGTATTCTTTCAGTTGGTATGCCTGCACCAAAAGTAGTGCGCCCATCAAAAAACGTAAAAAACGCAACAATGTCCAAGGAGCTAAAAGTCCGTTGTAAAGAAATGTTTGCATAGAATAATACAAAAAAATAAAAATATTGGTGCAAAGATAGCACACCGCCAACTGCTGTATCGTAACAAAAGTTACGATTGTGGTGCAGATTTGTAATATTTGTAAATTTCCCACAATACCATAGCGGCGGCGGCGGCTACATTAAAGGAGTGTTTGCTGCCTTCTTGTGGAATTTCTATGCAATAATCGCAATGCTGCAAAGCCGCTTCGCTTACGCCCTCTACTTCGTTGCCGAATATCAGCACCAACGGAAATGCCTGTGTGGTGGCTTGATGCCAGTTTTGCAACCAATAATGGGGCTGCACCTGCTCCACGGCGGCGATACTGTAACCTTTCAACCGTGCTTCGCGCAAAAACAGCGAACAATCCGCTTCGTAGTGCCACGCCACACTTTCGGTAGCACCGAGTGCGGTTTTGGCAATTTCTTTGTGCGGCGGTGTAGCGGTAATACCGCACAATACAATTTCCTCTACCAAAAAAGCATCGGCAGTACGAAATACAGAACCCACATTATGCGCACTTCGAACATCTTCCAGCACTACTATCAATGGCATTTTGTCGGCACGGCGCGTGCTTTCTGCATCTAAGCGTTGGAGGTCAATATTGGCTGTTTTTTGAAATGATGGCTGCACGGTAAAATAAAAATAGAACTAATTTTAAGTAGTTGTAAGTGATCAATTTTTAGTTCTTAGTTGGCATAAGCATCTGATTATCAATTATTTTTATTAACTCATAAATACAAACTATTTTTGTACAACTACTTAATATAAATAATTTATTAAAAAAATTTTAAAACGGCACATCTTCATCAAATACTTCATCGCTGCTTTGGTTCATAGCAGAGGAGCGGGTGATGATATTGTTGGAAATAAAATTATTACCGCCGCCTGCGCTCATACTGAGGTTGGCTCCGGATTCCAAGTCGGTGAATTTGGCAAAAGTTCCCACAAAGCGGGCTTTTACATTATCCAATGCGCCGTTTCTGTGTTTGGCGATGATGATTTCCGCCAATCCTTGCGTGGGGTAGCCGTCTTCGTCCTTGTCAAAACCATAATATTCGGGGCGATACAGAAAAATCACCATATCGCTATCTTGCTCGATAGAGCCGGATTCGCGCAGGTCGGAGAGTTGGGGGCGTTTGTTACCGCCGCGCATTTCGGGTGCACGGCTCAACTGCGAAAGCGCAATAACAGGAACGTCCAATTCTTTGGCGATACTTTTCAATGCCCGCGAAATAGCACTTACTTCCTGCTCACGGTTGCCGCCGCGTTTGTCGCCGCCTGTTCCGCTCATCAATTGCAGATAATCAATGATAATGAGCTGAATATCGTGCTGCATTTTAAGGCGGCGACATTTGGCACGCAATTCAAAAATATTAATGGCGGGCGTATCATCAATAAAAATGGGAGCTTCCGACAATTTTTCTATTTTCTTTTCCAATTGTTTCCACTCGTAATCCGCCAATTGTCCTTTTTTTATTTTTTCCGAAGGAATTTCAGCCTCTGCCGAAATCAAACGATTCACCAATTGCAGCGAGGACATCTCTAAGGAAAACAAAGCCACCGGTTTTTTGAACTCCACCGCCGCATTGCGTGCCACCGAAAGCGTAAAGGCGGTTTTTCCCATACCCGGGCGTGCCGCCACTACAATCAGGTCGGAGCGTTGCCAACCCGAAGTGACGCGGTCTAACGCCGTAAAACCCGAAGGAATACCCACCAATCCGTCCTGATGTTCGCGCAGGGCTTCTATTTGTTTGATAGCTTGGCTAACGAGGGTGTTCATTGCCTCGTAGCTGCGGTGAATATTTTTGTCGGTGATACTAAAAAGGCTCTGCTCCGTTTTGTCCAAAAGTTCAAATACATCGGTGCTTTCTTCGTAGGCATCGCGACTGATGTCACTGGCGGTGCGTATGAGTTCGCGTAAAATATATTTTTCGGCGACAATACGGGCATAAGTTTCCACGTTGGCACTACTACCGATGCGGTTGGTGAGTTGGGTGATATAAAAGGGACCTCCTACTTCGTCGAGTTTGGTGTTTTTTCGGAGCTGTTCTGTCACCGTCAAAATATCAACAGGCTTTGATTTTCCGAACAAATCCTGAATAGCCTGATAAATATGTGCGTGCGCTTCTACATAAAAACTATCCGGCTTCAAAATATCTATTACTACCGACACAGCATCTTTGTCGAGCATCATTGCCCCCAGCACAGCCTCTTCCATATCGCGGGCTTGAGGTTGTATCTTATCAAATAACAGATTAGATACATCAGCACGCCGCACAAAGGGGCGTTGTTTTTCTACAATTTTACTGAAAGATGAAGGGGCGGCATTTGGGTCGGTCATACAACTTAATAATAGAGCAAATAGTAATACAATAAACAACATTCGGGGCTACGAAGATAGTGCAAAACAGCGCATACATTTTAATTTTTATATCAACAAACAATAGACAATGGAATATGCTTTGATTTGGTTATAAAAGATGTTTTTTATGCACATTTTTGTTTTTTGGTGGACAATGTGTTGATAAGTAATATTTTATTTGTTGATAAATAAAAAACATCTGTTGATAGTGTTTCCAACCCTGCCTTTTTAGAATAATCTGTTGGAGTAAGTAGTAAAAATGTATAACTTTGCCGATAAGTATTGTATTGTTTTATACTATTTGAAACAACCGCCGCTTTTTTATTCGTGTCGCAGCCGCTTTTATCTTCATCACTTCCTGTTTTTTCTACTACTTTTTGGCGCATTGTGTTGGCAGTAGCGGTGTTGCTGTTGTATAGTATGGCTTTGTTCAATGGATTTACCAACTGGGACGACACCGACTATGTATTGCAAAATCCCTATATCGGCGGTTTAAGTGCTACACACCTGCAAGCGATGTTCAAAGCGGTGGTGAGTTCCAATTATCATCCACTTACTTTGTTGTCGCTGGCAATAGACAATGCCATTTGGAAACAAAATCCTTTCGGCTATCATCTTACCAATGTATTATTACATCTTGCCAATACCTTATTTGTATTTGAAATAGTGCGCCGTTGGCGCGATACCTCGCTGCAAGTGGCGGGTTTTGCGGCTTTGTGTTTTGCTATTCACCCTTTGCATGTGGAGTCGGTGGCGTGGATTTCGGAGCGCAAAGATGTGTTGTATGCTTTTTTTATGTTGCCGGCTCTGTGGTGCTACGGTCATTATCTGAAAAAACAACAAGGATATATTCTGATTGTCGCTTTCCTACTGTTTGTGTTGTCGGTGCTCTCAAAGCCGAGTGGGGTGATATTGCCGGTATTGTTGTGCTGGCTGGCGTGCTACGAAGATAAACTCACTTGGCGCAATTTCTTGGTTACTTTTCCTTTTTGGGTGGTGGCAGTGGCGATGGGCATCATTACCCTGAAAACCCAAAGCACCACCGCTTTGGGCGATATGCAAGAAGTAAATCTGTGGCAGCGGCTGTGTTTTGGTGCTTACGGCTATTTGTATTATGCTTTTAAATTGTTTTTCCCTTTTCATTTGGCGGCGTATCATCCTTATCCCGATTTGTCGAAGCCTTTGGAATGGTATTATTGGTTGTCGCCTGTGGTGTTGGCGGTGCTGTTGGGGGCGGTGCAATTATCGGGGCGCAGCACACGGTTCGGGTGGTGGTGGTATGGCATCAATTTGGCGTTGATGGTGCAGTGGGTGGCGGTGGGTAGCGCGGTAGTGGCAGAACGCTATACTTACATCGCTTATATCGGCGTGTTTTGGTGGCTCGGACAGCAGGCAACGTATATCATCGCCCAAAAATCAGCTTTTAAAAAATGGCTTTTGCCGCTAATGCTGTTACTATTGTTGCTGTATGCAGTCCAAACGTGGAGGTACATTCCTTTATGGAGCAACAGTGAAGTGCTGTGGACAAATGTACTGCATTATTATCCCGACAATATGCTGGCGTATCACAACAGGGGTTTGTATTACAGTTCCGTTCAAGAAGGTGAAAAAGCATTGGCAGATTATAACCGCGCCATTGCCATACAGCCTTATTACGCACCTAATTATTTTAATCGTGCCAAAAATTACCATTTGATTTTAAATAACCCATCGGCGGCTTTGACAGATTACGAAAAATCACTATCATTGCAAAACCGCCAACCTGAAGTATGGTATCATTTGGGAAATTTATATGCTTATCATTTTAAAAATACAGAAAAAGCACTGGCTTGCTATGAGCAAGTATTATCTATTGACCCGCAGCATGTAGGTGCTTGGAACAACAGAGGTACTTTGTATTTGCAGGATAAAAAAGACTATAAACGCGCTTTGGCAGATTTTAACAAAGCCATTGCCTTAGCTCCCAATGATGGTACTTATTATTATAATCGTTTTATATGCTATTATATGCTTGGCAACACCGCAGCAGCCCGCGAAAATATCGTTGCCGCCAAACGCTTGGGCTATGCCGTGCCTGCACAATATTGGAACGAAATGGGATTAAGTAATTAACAGATGTATATTTTTTATATTACTCAATTTATTGATTAGTAATAATTTAAAAAAACATTGTTTTAATTTCTTTTTCAAACACAGGTAAAAAATTGGACTTAAACACTACTTTTACAACCGTGACACTAAAAAACCTTCTTTCAAATTCAGACTTCCACGCCTTAATCGCGCTACTATTTTGCGCGAGGTGGGTTTTATTTTGATACTTGAAATAGCCGTTCTGCTGGTATGTAGCCTCGTATTTTGGAAATTTTTGGATAAAGAATATGTGTATATGTTTACTGATGTAGGCAGCGATACCATCAATATTTATTATCCTCAATTGATGCATTACACTTACTATTCGGCGCAGGAGGGCGGAACGATGATGTGGAGTTTTTATCAGGGAATGGGGCAAAATTTGTATAAAGGTGATAATGAAATTCCATCTTTGATGATATATGTTTCCAAATTTTTGGATTTATTTTATAAGATGGAGTACCCTGCCGAGCGGTTTATTTTGATAGAATTGTGTAAAATTCTGCTAACTTCCCTCTATATCTACTTATTTTTCAGGATTTTGCTCAACCGACGTGTTCCGGCATTGCTGGGGGCTTTTATTTTTACTTTATCAGGATATATGATACTCGGAACGAGTTGGTATGCCCACTCCAATATTATCATGAACAATGCCTTCGCACTGCTGGCGTTTGAGATGTTGTTCACTTTTAATGTATGGATACTTATCCCTTTGGCGGTTTATTATATCAGTTTTGGACCTTACTTGTATTTTACCACTACTTTCATTGGCTTGTATTTGATCTTTCGCATGTTTGCCACAAGGGATAAAACATGGAAAGATGTGGGGCGCATTGTGCTGAAATTGGTGGTGTTTTCGTTGTTGGGTGTTGCTTTGTTGGCTCCGGGTTTGGTGTCGCAATTCACTCGGGTGGTACAAAGCCCCCGTTTGAGCGGTGCTTCTTCATTGATACAAGACCTGTCGGCAGTGCCTTTTTATTTTTTGGAAAGCCCCTCGCATTATGTCACCATCATTTTGCGTTTTTTTTCCAACGACATTCTCGGCAACGGCTCGGATTACAGCGGCTGGCGCAACTATCTCGAAGCTCCGGCTTTTTATTGCGGTATGCTCACTTTGCTCTTGGTGCCGCAATTATTTTATAATCAGCCGCGCCGCAAACTTTTCATTTATGGTGCTTTATTAGGATTTTGGCTCTTTATCCTTATCTTTCCCTACTTTCGCTATGCTTATTATTTATTTGCAGGCGACTACTACAAACACGCTATTTCTTTGTTTTTTCCTGCTACGCTCATCATATTTGCTATGTTGAGCTACCGCAATATTTTGGAGTTTCGTTTTAAAGTTCAAGTGCCTTTGCTGCTTATTACCTGTGCGGTATTGTTGGCGTTGTTGTTTTTTCCGTATCCGGTGCAGGATATACATATCCAACAAAATATCCAACTTACGGCGGCGGCATTTTTGCTGATTTATACCGTTTTGTTATTGCTATCCAATTACGCGTCCTTGCAACGCATTTGTTTATATGCCTTAGTTCCTTTGGTTTTGTTGGAGTTGGGCATTATGGCAAATCATACCGTTGCGCCGCGCCAAGCAGTAAAAAGCGAAACTTTGCAGGCACGCGTGGGCTACAATGATTATACCGTAGATGCTATTAATTATCTCAAACAAACCGACAGCACTTTTTTTCGTATCAACAAAGAATATTCTTCGGGTACAGCCCAAGAGCCGAGTATCAATGATGGTATGGTGCAAAATTATTTCGGCACTACGGTTTATACTTCTTTCAATCAAAAGTATTATATCCGTTTTTTAGAAAAACTTTTTGTGATAGACCCCAACGATGCCACACAAAAACGCTGGTCGCCCGGCTTGAGTACGCGCCCCTTTTTGCAGAGCATCGGCACTGTTAAATATCACCTCACCAAAGACAATCCATCGGCTTACGAAACCAACGGCTTTGCTCAGGAAGCCAAAACTTTCAACGATGTGCGTTTGCTGCGCAATAAATTCTACTTGCCTCTCGGCTTCACCTATCGCCAAAAAATCAGCCTTGCCCAATTTGAGCGCATCAACAATGCTTCGCTGCGCGATATAACCTTGTTCAATGCTTTTGTGGCGGAAAATGAAGATTTAGACGCTTTTAAATCTTATCCGGTGTACGAAGGAGCGCAGGTATTGCCGCAGAATTATACCCTTGAACATTATGCCGCCGATGTGTTCAGCCCTTTGCGCGACACTTTGCGCATCGAGAGGCACGGGCACAATTTTATCAGAGGTACAATAGAAAGCCGTGCGCCGCAATTTTTGTTTTTTGCCATACCCTACGACAAAGGCTGGCGGGCAACCCTTGATGAAGAGGAAGTACCACTGTATTTGGCAAATGTCGGTTTTATGGGAATGAATATTCCGGCAGGGCATCATACCGTCCGTTTAAAATTTGTACCCCCTTATTCCTTCATCGGCGATATTATTTTTGATGTGGCACTTATTTTATATTTAATCGGTATCGTGCTTACGTTTTTGTGGCCTATTTATCGAAAAAAAGAACTCATAGAACAACAAGGAGGCATTCAGGGAGAAGAAGAATTCTCCTATCATCAAATTTAAAAACCAAAAACAACAGTATGTTTTTTGATAAAAAAGTTGTTTTAAAAAAAATAAAAAAAAGTAATGGTTAACCAAAAAATCGGTATTGTTTTATGCGGCGGTGGTGCACGCGGCTGGGCTCATATTGGCGTGTTGCGGGCTTTGGAAGAAAACGGCATCAGTCCGGCTTGGGTGGCGGGTACGAGTGCCGGCTCTATCGTGGGCGGCTTGTATGCGGCGGGCGTTTCCTTTGACAAAATGATGGAGATTGCCAACAACAACAGTATTTTTAAAGTGCTGCGTTTGGGAGCCAGCCTCAACATTATCAGCGGTGGCGGCTTGACAAAATTGTCGCTGCTGAAAAGTATTTTTTTGGAGCAAGTACCACACGACAGCATTGAGTTGTTGCCGAAAAAATTATTTATAGCTGTCAGCAACCTCAATTCCGGCGAGTATCAGATATTGGAGCGGGGCAGCCTTTCCGAAGCAGTGATGGCATCATCGGCAATTCCGATGGTTTTTCATTCGGTAGAAGTTGATAATCAAACTTTTGTAGATGGCGGGCTTATCAATAATTTGCCTGTAGAACCCCTCTTGCCTTTGTGCGATAAAGTAATCGGCGTAAATGTAAATCCGCACGGCTACGATTATAATGTAGAAGGTATTTTTGAAATCGGGCAGCGTTGTTTTGATTTATTGTTGTGGAAAAATACCGAAAGTCGTCTGCGCCAATGCCACATCACCATCGAACCCGAAGAAGCCTACAACTATGGTCTTTTTGATTTTAAAGATGCACAAGCCCTACACGACATCGGCTATCGCCAAACGATATGGAATATAGACCAAATTAAGGAGCAGTTGGGAGGAGGAGATACTTCGCCTATCATTCAGTTGTGTGCCATTTAAAACGACCTAACATAACTTGAATAAGTGGTTTTACAATGCTAACTTTGACAAAACAAATTAAGAAAATAGTTACAATTAGAAACGCAAATAGATGTTTAAACAGTTTATTAATGAGCAATACGATTCATATCAAAGTTCGGTTAATTACTTTAAAAGTAATCCTAATTGCCTTATTAAAATAGAGCACTTTGTTATGAATGAGATTTTGCATTTCATTGACTTACAATTGCCTGAAATAGTAAGGGATTATAACGAAGCGTCCTATTTATATTCGTTTTGGAAAAATTACACCCCACTTGATAGAGGTAGGTCACCAATTGGTGATCAATACCCCTGGATTGAAGTTGGGGAAAAAGTGTTTGGCAGCAAATTATCAAGATATTTCGCCTCTAATTTTGCCATTAAAGATTCTGGACTACCTTCGGGTTCTGATGAAAGATGTATAATTTCAAGCGAAAGAATTAGACAAACTCTTAATATTACAGATTCAGCTTGGATTTTTATTGATATAAAATCCGCTGGGCCAAGAGATGACTTCAATCACGTAGTAATGTCACCTTATCAAGTATCAGGTTCGGGTATCTGGAATAATATTGACGAAGGTGTTTTAAATGACCCAATTATTGCAAAAGGTAAATTAGTTTCTCACAATTTCCTTAGTTCACTCTCTCCTATTTATGTTTTGAGTGATAATACCATAGCACCATTAACAACATTCGTTATTAAACCTGTGTATAAAATGGTCAATAACGGCAATGAAACAATAGGGCAACCGCTTGAAAAAATTAAAATTGCTTGTATTCCTAATGGTCTGTTACTTACCCATAACCCAAATTACTTGCAAACATTTCCAAATCTGTTTTTTCCCAGGAAAAGATGATAAGAAGAAAGATTTACGAAAAATTCGTTCAAGAGTATCATTTGACGTTTTAAAAACAATTGATATGTGGCGTGTTAAAGAAATTTATGTTTAATATGGAAAATCTGGCTATAAATACAGTTTATTGCGGTGATTCTGTTTCATTGATAGGACAAATATCACCTAATTCAATAGCATTATCTTTTTGGTCTCCCCCCTATTTTTGAGGAAAAGAATACGAAAAGGAGGCTACCTATGATTCTTGGCAAGAATTATTAAAAAATATCATTACGTTACATTATGAAGTATTAAAGCCAGGGGGGTTTCTTGTTATAAACATTGCAGATATAATTGCTTTCCAAAACGAAAAAATGCCACGTATTATGGGAATGAATCCTTCAAACAGAAAATGTGATGTAACAAAAGATATGATTCTCAAAGTGCAATCGGATTTTCCTAATTATAACAGAAGGCAAATTGCCGAGGTACTTAAATGCAGTGAACAAACCATTGACAGAAGACTTAATGGAAATAATATACGAGGAGGAAAATACGCAGTAGGTACACACGTTAAACTCGTTGGTGGAAATATAGAACAATACGCATATGATGCGGGGTTGTTTCTTTATGATAAACGTATATGGAAAAAAGACCCTGCGTGGGCAAATTCTAAATGGACAACTAACACACTAAAAAGCGTAAGCGAGACCGAAGATTTATATATTTTTTGGAAGCCAGGAGAATACATTGTGAACCGTGAAAGATTGACACAAGACGAATGGAAGGAATGGGGGTATAGACAGATTTGGGAAATACCCAGCGTTAGAGCAAATAAAGAACACCCTGCTATGTTTCCGAAAGAGTTAGCGTCTCGTGTGATACGGTTATATACAGATGAAGGAGATATTATACTTGACCCCTTTCTTGGAAGTGGCACAACTGCTGTTGCTGCAATTGAGACGAACAGAAACTTTATTGGAATAGAAATGATGAAAAAATACGCTGTAATTGCAAAAAAGAATATCAAGAATGCACAACATTCACAGTCATTTAAAAGTGAAATATTATTTCCCAAAGAGGTGAAAACTGAATTTGCCACAAATACAAATAAAAACGGCACACAACAAGATATTGGCAAAAGCAGGGTTTATGTGCTAATTTGAACATTTGTGGTTTATTGAACATTTTAGCTTCGATTTCCCCCACTTCGCCAAGCCCCAAACCGTTGTAGGCAATCTTAAAGACAGACACTCACTACATAAAAAATTACGACAAAAAACAATATGGCATATACTTCCCCTTTATTCCAAAGTTCGTTTGACCTTTTTTCACACTCTATTGAGCATTTCAATTTAGGGACAGAAAGGGATAGAAAATTTGTAATTCTTCATTTAGCAAATGCAGTTGAGTTAATTTTTAAAGATTTAATGCTTGACTTAGGGCTTTCAATTTATAAAAACGCAAAAGAAACAATTACAATAACAGGTGCAATTGAAACTTTATCAAAAGAAAAGCAAATTAAAATTCCACATTTAAATAAATTAGAATTATTAATAGATGAAAGAAATGCTTTACAACATAGATATGGATTTCCAAATGAGTTGACTACCATTTTTTATATGGAGGCAACTTATGAGTTTTTTAAAGAATTTTTGACAGCTAACTACAATCTTGATATTGAAAAAGTTTTGGAGGATTTTCTTTCAGAAGATGATTTGGCAATATTCAAACTTCGTTCTGTTACTACTCAAACTGAATTAGACAAGTTAAATAAACTGACAAAAGTACACCCCGTTGGTGCATTGCTTTCAGCTTATGCTTATATGGAAGGACAAACAAATAAAATTAGAGAAATAATATTAAGTCATACAGAAGGCGAAGAAAGAGAGTTTAGAATGCCAATTTTTAGATTATTCAATCCCGATAATGTTTCAAGGCTTATGAACGAATATGATGTTCAAATTGATGAAAAAATCAAAAAGAAAATATTTGATTTTAGAAATATAAGAAATCAAGTTGCACACGGAAGAGAAACAGTTGAAAGTAAAGAAGTAGTTGAATTTATAAATATGGTAAAAGATTTAGAACCAAAATTTGATGAATTAAGAAAGAAAGTTGAACAAAATCCAAGACTACTAATTGAAAAAGAAAAAACTCGACTTGAAGAACTAAACGAAAAAAGTAACATATTAAAACAATAAAAGACTGCCTACAACAAGGGGTTGGCAAAATGGGGGCAGAAGTGCTAAACTTGAACATTCGTACTTCTATCAACATTTGTGGTTTATTGAACATTTGAGGTTATAGTCCCTATCTTCGCCAATACCTAAACCGGAAACAGAAGCATAAACAAAGTGGCTAACAGCAAAAAAATATTTTAAGAAAAAAATACCTTCTACAATTCTGTGAATTTACACTATATCCGCGCAGCTTGGCAAAATCAATACGAATTGATTGACAGCGGCAACTTTGAAAAATTAGAGCGTTTCGGCGATTATATCATCGCCCGCCCCGAGCCGCAAGCCTTGTGGAGCAAATCTTTGCCCGAAGCCGAGTGGCAACAGCGCGCCCACGCCCGTTTTGTGCGCCACGCCGCCAAAGATACCACTGCCGAAAAAGGAACTTGGACTCGCCACGCCGCTATGCCCGAACAATGGTGGATTCGCTACCAGCACCATCAATTATCGTTCAAGATGCGGCTGGGGCTTACGGCATTTAAGCATGTGGGTATTTTTCCTGAACAGTGCGACAACTGGAATTTTATTTATGATACCGCTTCACAAATGAAACAACCCGCCGTTCTCAATTTGTTTGCCTACACCGGAGCCGCTACTTTGGCGGCGCGGGCGGCGGGAGCGCAGGTATGGCATTTGGATTCGGTGCGGCAGGTGGTGCATTGGGCGGGCAGCAATGCCGAAGCCAACGGCTGGAACGATATTCACCGCATCACCGAAGATGCCCTCAAATTCGTGCGCCGCGAAGCCAAACGCGGCAAAATCTATCAGGGAATTGTATTAGACCCGCCCGCCTACGGTAGAGGCACTGACGGCGAAAAATGGGAGTTTGAAAAAAACATAGACGAACTGCTCTTCTACTGCGCCCAACTGCTCGCCAAACGCCCTTGCTTTTTGGTGATGAATTTCTATTCAATGGGCTTGTCGGCATTGGTGGTGGATAATTTGATGGCACAACATTTTCCTTTCGCCCGCCACCGCGAACTCGGCGAAATTTATTTTGAAGACAGCTACGCAAAAAAGCTGCCTTTGGGTACTTATTTGCGCTTTAAGTATATATAAAAGCTCCGATAGTGTTTAGTTTTGAATGATTAGTTATTAGTTAATTGCATTATTTTCAATTTATTATATCATTGATTATCATTTAATATTTAACACCACTAAAGTTCCAAAAAGCCACAAGTAAATAACTCGAGTTATCTTTTATACGACTCGAGTTGTCTTTTATACGACTCGAGTTGTCTTTGATACGACTCGAGTTGTCTTTGATACGACTCGAGTTATCTTTGATACGACTCGAGTTATCTTTGATACGACTCGAGTTATCTTTGATACGACTCGAGTTGTCTTTGATACGACTCGAGTTGTCTTTGATACGACTCGAGTTGTCTTTGATACGACTCGAGTTGTCTTTGATACGACTCGAGTTGTCTTTGATACGACTCGAGTTGTCTTTGATACGACTCGAGTTGTCTTTGATACGACTCGAGTTTTCTTTGATACGACTCGAGTTGTCTTTGATACGACTCGAGTTATCTTTGATACGACTCGGGTTATCTTTATATGACTCGAGTTATCTTTATATGACTCCGAGTTATCTTTATATGACTCGAGTTATCTTTTATATGACTCGAGTTATCTTTTATACGACTCGAGTTGTCTTTGATACGACTCGAGTTGTCTTTGATACGACTCGAGTTGTCTTTGATACGACTCGAGTTGTCTTTGATACGACTCGAGTTGTCTTTGATACGACTCGAGTTATCTTTTATACGACTCGAGTTATCTTTTATATGACTCGAGTTATCTTTTATACGACTCGAGTTATCTTTTATACGACTCGAGTTATCTTTTATACGACTCGAGTTATCTTTTATACGACTCGAGTTATCTTTTATACGACTCGAGTTGTCTTTGATACGACTCGAGTTGTCTTTGATACGACTCGAGTTGTCTTTGATACGACTCGAGTTGTCTTTGATACGACTCGAGTTGTCTTTGATACGACTCGAGTTGTCTTTGATACGACTCGAGTTGTCTTTGATACGACTCGAGTTGTCTTTGATATGACTCGAGTTGTCTTTGATACGACTCGAGTTGTCTTTGATACGACTCGAGTTGTCTTTGATACGACTCGAGTTGTCTTTGATACGACTCGAGTTGTCTTTGATACGACTCGAGTTGTCTTTGATACGACTCGAGTTGTCTTTGATACGACTCGAGTTGTCTTTGATACGACTCGAGTTGTCTTTGATACGACTCGAGTTGTCTTTGATACGACTCGAGTTGTCTTTGATACGACTCGAGTTGTCTTTGATACGACTCGAGTTGTCTTTGATACGACTCGAGTTGTCTTTGATACGACTCGAGTTGTGTTTCATACTACTCGATTTGTCTTTTGATACGACTCGAGTTGTCTTTGATACGACTCGAGTTGTCTTTGATACGACTCGAGTTGTCTTTGATACGACTCGAGTTGTCTTTGATACGACTCGAGTTGTCTTTGATACGACTCGAGTTGTCTTTGATACGACTCGAGTTGTCTTTGATACGACTCGAGTTGTCTTTGATACGACTCAGTCCGGTTAAATAATAATTTTTATAAGATTTCTTTTCACTGCAAAGACTTTTTACCTTTGCGGTTTAATTATTATTTTAAATAACAACATGCCAGACCAGACCCTTTATTACATTCGTGAATATATCAGTGAACATGCCTCCCCAAAAATCCTCAGTCGCGGCGAATATATTTTTCATGCAGGAAAATGGAATATTGAAAAATTGGATATAGAACACGAAAAAGTGTGGTTTAGAGTAGAAAGCACCGAAGGAGTAGGCGCATATCGCGTAAAAATATCAGATATTCTTACCGAAAAAATATATGCCGAATGTAATTGTCCTTATGATTACGGCGATGTTTGCAAGCACAGTGTAGCTGCGTTGATGGCATTAGAAAAAGTACTATTGAAAATTCAGGAAGAAGAAAAAAGAATAATTACCGACATACAGCCGCTTGCAGATACTCCTGCCAACAACACTGCTTCCGACTCCTCCCATACCACTTTTAAAAGAAACAAAATATCCAACCTGATTAATTTTGCCAATACCTCTTCACAAATTGTAAATAAAGCGCAGTCGCTTTTGCGCAATCAACAGGTAAAACTACTCAAGGCACAGGATAATGAAATCATAGTAGAAATATTAGACGATATTGCATACCAAGTGCGCTTTCGCAATATCGCGAATAATATGATAGAGAGCCACTGCACTTGTAAAGATTTGAGCTACAAGCTATGCAAACACAAAGTGGCAGCCTTGTTGGAGTTGCGTATGCAAAACGGAGAATTTGCCTTTGACCTTATATCCGACCACACCGAGCGCAAGCGCGAACTCCTCGCCGAATATGGCTTTGATTTGAACGATGACTTCAATGATAAATTTCAGTTTCAATTTGAGGAAGGAAAACTCACACCGAAAATATTAGACCCCTCACTTAAAAAAATAAGCACCTCGAAAGACTGGCAACATGTATCCAATCTGTTACAAAAAAGCAACCTCGCCGAAGCCGAGTGGCTTTGGTTCAATAAAGAAACGACTGCCAAAGACAATGAATACCAAATTGGGTACGCTTTTGTATTTGAGCGAAATGTTTTGGCTTTTCGCTGTTTGGCGATAGTGGGCAAACTCAACACCACCGGAAGACGGTTCATCGGTACGCTGCAAGAAATTTCCGAAGCTCCGCCCGACCATATTCCCGTACTCAACGAAACAGAACTCAGCATCAACCGCTTGCTGAAATTGCTCAACTACTCGCACCTGAGTAGTTTAGCAACGCAGGTGCTGGGCAAAAAAGTGAGCTATTTGGAGTCTTTGAATGAGCAGGAAATGTTGGGCATGCAAAATTATATATTAGTGCATCTGCAACAATTATTTGAGTTGTTGCAAGATTGCACAGTAGGCAGTTTGCCGAATATGAGCAGCTCGTGGATAAATACTCATTTCAAGCCCTTGTCTGTTTCTACTTTTCCTCTGTCGGTACATTTTCAGGTGAGCCGCTCATCGCCTTTTATTGAAGTGCTGCCGGTGCTGAGTGCCGATAATACAATATTGTACGCAGCAGAACAGAAATCGCATTTGATATTTCAGTCGGACGATACGCTCTATTTGCCGCAAAACATAGAAACCGCCGAAATTATTCGCTATTTTCAAAAACAACAGATCATCAAAATCCGCGAAGACCAATTTGGCGAAATGTGCAGTGATTTGTTGCAGCCTTTGATGGAAAAATTTGAAATTTCTTTTGATGATTCTTTTGTCATAAAAGAAATCAGCACCGACTCTTTCAATCAACTCTACATTCGCGAAAACAACGACTCGCTTATTTTGCAGCCGGTGGTGCGCTATGGCGATGCCGAATTTCGCCTCTTTGACCAGCAACGCCGCTTGAATTTAGATGATGAAGACGGCACCCTCCTCATCACTGCCCGCAATACCGAAGCAGAACTTGAACTCAGACAATTTTATCAAAATTTGCACCCCTCTTTTGAAGAACAGAACTTTGGTGTGTTTTATATCAGTTTTCACGAGGCTTTGCGCAACGGCTGGTTGTTTCAGATGTTTGAACTGCTGCACCAAAGAAACATAGAAATTTTGGGGTATCAGTCGCTGAAAAAATTCCGTTACAACACCAACAGCCCGCGCGTCAATGCCACCGCTTCTTCGGGTATCGATTGGTTTGATATTCGTGTGGACATCAGCTTCGGCGAGCAGAACATCACCCTCAAGCAAGTGCAAAAAGCCATTGCCAACCGCCAGAATTATGTGGTGTTAGACGATGGCACTTTCGGTTTGCTGCCCGAAGAGTGGATACGCCAAAACGAAAACCTCCTCAAACTCGGCGAAATTAAAGGCAATCACATCAAATTATCCAAATTCCATTTTTCGCTCATTGATGAAATGTACATCAGTATTGACAGCGAAGAATTGATGCAGGAATTAGAAAATAAAAAAAGAAAGTTGTTGCAATTTGATAAAATTGAACCGCGACCGCTGCCGGCGGGTGTGCAAGCCACCTTGCGCGATTATCAGATGCAAGCGTTCAACTGGTTGGGATTTTTGGAGGAATTTGGCTGGGGCGGCTGCATTGCCGATGATATGGGACTCGGAAAAACCCTCCAAGCCCTCACTTTGTTGCAGGAGCAAGCCCGCAAGCAACCCGATATCCCCAATTTGGTAGTGCTGCCTACAACACTGGTATTCAACTGGGAAAATGAAATCCGAAAATTTTGCCCTTCGCTCACTTATTTTATCCATACCGGCGCACAACGCCTCAAAACCACCGAACATTTTTCAAAATACAATATTATTATCACCACCTACGGCATTGTGGTCAATGATATAGAAAAACTTGCGGAATTTCCTTTTAATTATGTGATTTTGGACGAGTCGCAAGCCGTCAAAAATCCCAACGCCAAACGCTGCAAAGCTGTGCAGCTCCTCAAAGCAAAAAACCGTTTGGCAATGACAGGAACACCCATTGAAAACAACACTTTTGATTTATATTCTCAGATTAATTTTGTCAACCCCGGCTTGTTGGGTCCGGTTCAGTTTTTTAAAGAAGAATTTGCCACCCCAATCGACCGCGATGGCGACGAGCAAAAAGTAGAGCAACTGCGCCGCCTGATAAAACCTTTTATGCTGCGCCGCACCAAAGAGCAGGTAGCCTCCGAGTTGCCGCCGAAAACCGAAACCATTTTGTTTTGCGAAATGGAAGCCGCCCAAAAGCGCGTATATGAGCAGTTTCGTCAAAAATACCGCGATATTATTTTGGATAAAATAGATACAGACGGTATGTCGAAGTCGAGTTTTACGATTTTGGAGGGTTTGCTGAAATTGCGTCAGATTTGCGACTCGCCCTATTTGCTCAATAATGAAGAGCAGGAGTACGGCAAAGAATCCATCAAAGTAGATGAACTGATGACGCTTTTGCTCGAAAATGTGGGCAACCATAAGGCTTTGGTGTTTTCGCAGTTTTTGGATATGTTGGCATTGGTGCGCCACCGCTTGGAAGAAAACGGCATCGGCTACGAATATATGGACGGCAGCACACAACAACGCGAAAAAGTGGTGCAGCGGTTTAAGCAAGATGAAGAGTGTCGCGTATTTTTGGCAAGCCTCAAAGCGGGCGGCGTAGGGCTGAACCTCACCGAAGCCGATTATGTGTTTTTATTGGACCCTTGGTGGAATCCGGCGGTGGAAATGCAAGCCATTGACCGCACCCACCGCATCGGACAAACCAAAAATGTATTTGCCTATAAATTTATCTGTAAAGACAGCATTGAAGAAAAAATACTCCAACTACAAGAACGCAAAAAACATTTGGCTGCCGAACTCATCACCTCCGAAAACGGCTTCGTGAAAAACCTCACCCGCGAAGATATTGAGGAGTTGTTTAGTTAAATCCTTATTATACCCACAAATGAATATGTGTAGCAAATACACTTATTTTGATATTGAATAAATGAAATATAAAAAAAACAACAAGCGTTTTAATCACATTGAAAAAACGCTTGTTGCCCAATATTTTACACCACTTTTTCTTATTGCTTCTTTACAATTCGGATTATTTGTCTATCAGCGCATTCCCCTTTCCTGCCATATCTTTGGCTACTTCAATGGCTTCTCGAATATAAAAGTTTTTTTGCATATCCTCAAAAAAGGCTTCATAACGGTCGGCATTTGCTGAGTCTTTTTCCATAGCCAAATGGTCAGCAGCCGTTGCCATAATATGCAAAGAGTCGCTATTTTCCTTTAATTGGTCATATATTTTTTCTTCTGATTTGGCTTGGCTGCGCTCCTGACGATATTGTTCCAGATTCAAAGCATAGCTTTTTGCTTTATCTTCTTCCTGAAAACGAAGGGCTGTTTTTTCTACTTGCTGAAAGAAGGGGTTGGCGGCTACACGCACCGCACTCATATTTTTGAGTTGGTTGAGGTTGTAGGTGCGCGGAAATGCCTCATAGCGGGCGGCTTCTATTTCGTCCCATTGCAAGGCATAGTCTTCTTCTTTTTCACCGCTTAAAATATATTTATAAGCATCGGGCAATACGATGTCGGGTACTACGCCTTTGAGTTGGGTAGAGCCGCCATTAATACGATAGAATTTCTGAATAGTTACTTTGAGGGAACCGATGGGTTTAATATCATCGTAGCCTTGTACTAAAATATTGTCCAAATCCAGAAAACGCTGCACCGTACCTTTGCCATAAGTGGAGGCAGTACCCACGACAACCCCGCGTTGATAATCTTGTACGGCGGCGGCAAAAATTTCGGAAGCCGAAGCACTTTGACCATTTACCATTACGACCAAAGGACCTTCGTATATCACAGATGGGTCGCGGTCGGCGAGGGTGCGGCTGTTGCCGTCAGGGGCTTTTACCTGCACCACCGGACCATCTTTGATAAACCAGCCCAACATACGCACCACATCATCTAAAGAACCGCCGCCATTGTCGTAAAGGTCAAATACGATGGCATCAACGGCATCATTTTTCAGTTTTAAGAGTTCCTGACGAATATCATCAGCGCAACTTCTGCCGCCAGTGTGGTTGAGGTCGGCATAGAATTTTGGTAAATAAATATAGCCGATTTTGGCGTTGTTGCTTTCAATAACGGCAGATTTGGCATAAGTTTCTTCTATAATAACCACATCGCGGATAATGGGAATTTTGACGATGTTGCCATCTCGTTTTTTTACGGTGAGGCGCACTTCTGTTCCTTTTTTGCCGCGAATGAGCTGCACGGCATCATCGAGTTTCATATCGGTAATTTCTACCGGCTCGGCATCGCCTTGCGCTACTTCTACAATTACATCATCTACTTTCAGTTCGCCCTGCTTCCACGAAGGGCTGCCCGGCACTATGCTCACCACTTTAATAAATCCGTCTTCTTCCTGAAGTGTAGCACCGATACCTTCGAGCTGCCCCGACAATTTAATATCAAAGTTCTTTTTGTCTTCGGGCGGAAAATAACTGCTGTGGGTATCATATACACTCACGATGGCGTTCAGATAAGTGGAGAGGCGGTCGTTATCATCGTTTTTATGAATACGGCTGAAATAGTTTTCGTAATTATGTAATATTTTATCGCGTGCATCGCTTTCCAATTCGGCAAAGACTTTTATTTTTACGGTTGTATCCTTTTTTTCGGCGGCTTCTTCCTGATTCTCCAATTTGCCCAGCACGCGTGTCATTGTTTGATATTTGAGCAATTTATACCATTCATCTTTCAATTCGGCAGTATTTTTGGCGTAAGTTTTTTTGTCGTAATCCATATTTACGCGCTCATTTTGCGTAAAATCAAAGGGTTTGCACAAAATTTCCTGATAATAAGTTTCGGCTTCGGCAATGCGTTTTTTCAGTATTTCATTGGCTTCATAATACAGGTCAAAATTTTTATTGATAATAGCGTCATCTACTTTGTAGCGATATTTTTCCAAATATTTCACATCGCTTTCCAGCAAAAAACGTTTGCCGTAATCCAAACGCTTCAGGTACAAATCAAACGCTTTGGCTGAAAATTCATCATTAATCTGGGGAGCTTGATAGTGAGTACGTTGCAGGCTTTCTTCAATCACCTGCATCAATACTTTTTCTTTTTTGGTAGCGGCATACAACACATTGCCGTCGTCTGCCACTGCTGCCCCGTTGAACATCTGATAAAAACCCGCCGCCGAAGCAATCATTCCCACGAATAAAAGAGATATTAATTTCATTTTCATCTTATTTTTTAATAATTTATACAACGCTGTATCGTTGTTTGTGTTGTTATGACGTTGTTGTTTTTAAAAACAATACACCATTTTTATATGTTTTTAACATTATTTAATAAAATCCCCCATCAAGCATTTATTTGAATGTCGGCGGCATAGCATAGCGGCTGCGCAGCACTTCGGTATGATGCGCCAAATGCCCTGCCAGTATATAGCCGATGGCGCGCACACTTACTTGTTGTGCATTGGCAACTGCCTCGTATTGCAATACCGCCTCCGGCAATGCCGCAAAAAAAAGAATGTTGGATTTACGCAAATGCTCCAACTCCGAAACAAGGGTTCGGAGGCTTTTTTTGGAAAAATCCGCCTCTTGTATATAAACATCTTCATCAAAACCCGCCATTTCCCGCCAATCGCGCCGCGAAAACGCCAAAGCGCGGTAGCTCAAAATGCGCTCTACATCAATTAAATGCTGCACCAACTGTTTCACCGTCCATTTGCCGGACTGATACGCATAATTGCCCTGAGATTCCGGCGTTGTTTTTAATAAACTTTTAAAATCGTGCAGTGTTTTTTTTAATGCTTCCTTTAAACTTAAATGACTCACACTCGCCAAATAGGTTTCATAATAATCAGGATATGCACCTATGATATAAATTCGTTTCATTTAATACTATCTTTGCTGTCACAAATATATTTCTTTTTATTGGTCTTATGAAATATCTCATCAATGCAGTGCTACTGCTGTGCTGTTTTTTATTCGTTGCCACACCACAGGTCTCCGCACAAAAATATACCGCACCCGAAACTTTAGAACAAATCAAAGCCTACAATGTATGTATTGATTATTTCAACGAAGCTGCACACTACATCAGTGTTCCGCACGATGTATTGCGCGATTTTAATATCAAAGCCAATAATCTCTCTTTTGATTTGCAAAAAGGATTGAAAAAAGGCGATCGCGTACTGCAAGAAACTCCTGTGTTACAATTTGCGCCTTTATTTGAAAAACAGCATTATTTTACGATGCCCTGTGTGAAATATAAAGATTCGCCGCACGAAAACATAGAAGAGCTCTACCAAAAAGCACGCCAACAGTTGGGTGTCATAGAACCCGGGTTTCGGCAGCGTATGGACGAATTACTCGTCAAATCGCACGAACTCACCACCGAATATCAGCGTGTACTCAAACAACTCGAACGCCACACCCGCGACCGCCTCTATGTGCGCGACTCCGCCCTCACCGACACCTATATGTGGTTGGAAAAATACTCGCTGATTTGTTTTGATTTTTCGGTTTTGGGCGATAAAATATTTGATTTAATCCTCGAAGCCATACAATATCAGCCTCTGCTCGATGGTATGTCGCAATTGCACGCCCTCAATACCAATGCACATTTGCTGCTTTTAGCCCTACGCCGCGATGATATTGATGCAGTGCGCAGCTTTAACCAACGCCTCGAAAGCAATTTGGCTGCCCGCAACAGATTGGTAGAAAGTGCCCAAAATCCTGAGTTGTTTCCGTATTTGGAAATGGATGATTTTTCGCCGGTACTCCGCGAAGCCGATGCTATTGTTGCGCTTGCCAACGATTATTTAACCCAAAAAACGCCCTGGAAAGCCGAAGGCGGGAAAATAGAATACGAGGGTTTTGGAGCTTCTTATTACTACGGCGAGCAAGTGTATCGCCATTCGGTGCATTATCATTCAGGTATTACTTACGAATTTAATAAGTTTTTGATGCGGGCAAAAAAAACGCTGCTGCGGCAAATGGAAGAGCCGATGTGGTTTAAAGTGATGTACCGCGACCCGCAAGTACCAAAAATTGATGAAGCTGCTATTTTAGAGTCGCTCAAGGCAGCAATGGCACAGGCGAATGTGCCGCCACCACCGCCTTCGCTGGAGGGTTCTGCTGCCAATAACCTCACTTTTTTGTTAGATGTGAGCCACTCGATGGACGTAGAGGACAAAATGCCACTGCTGCGCCGTTCTTTCCGTTTTCTTACCGAATTGCTGCGCCCCGAAGACAATGTGTCGGTGGTGACGTATGCGGGCAGAGCCAAAGTCGTATTGCCTTCTACTTCGGGCATACACAAACAAGAACTCAACGAAGCCATCGACAAACTCACTTTTTCAGGCAAAACAGACGGCTTGGCGGGTGCAACGTTGGCGTATGACGAAGCCAATAAAAATTTTATCAAAGATGGAAATAATCGTATCATTATCGCCACTGACGGCAAATTCATCATCGACGAAAAATTGGAAAAAATGATTAAGAAAAACACCAAAAAAGGTATTTATTTGTCGGTGTTTCAATACGGAAAAGGAGAATCAAAAGTAATAGAGGATAAGTTGCGTTTGCTGGCGGAAATGGGTGGCGGCAATTATTTTCATATCGCCGATGACGAAAGTAGCAAAGATTCTTTTTTGAAAGAAGCCACCGCTATCCGCAAGTAAGGAAAAGATGTGCAATATTTGTATTGAAGCCGTTGTTGTTATTTTTTTTTATGATACTTTTTCCTAATGCCAAAATCAATTTGGGCTTGCACATTTGCGAAAAACGCCCCGATGGATTTCATAACCTCGAAACTGTTTTTTATCCTTTGCCTTGGTGCGATGTGCTGGAAATAGTGCCGGCAAAGGAATTGGTGTTTCGGAGCGAAGGGCTGCCCATTGACGGCAATCCCGACAATAACCTGTGCCTCCAAGCCTACCGTTTGTTGCAAACACAATACGATTTGCCGCCGGTGCATATTTTTTTGATAAAACACTTGCCGATGGGTGCAGGTTTGGGCGGCGGCTCTGCCGATGCTGCTTTTGTGTTGCGTGCCCTCAACGACATATTCAAACTCCAACTCGGCGAAGAACAACTCCAACAAGCAGCCGCCCGCATCGGCAGCGATTGTGCTTTTTTTATCCGCAACACGCCTGCGCTCGCCACCGGAAAAGGTGAGCAATTAACACCACTTTCTTTGGATTTGAGCCGCTACCGCTTTGTGTGCGTTTTTCCGAATATTGCCGTTAATACCGCTTGGGCATATCGCCAAATTACTCCCAAAATGCCCGCCGTTGCGCTGCAACACCTTATTTCGCAGCCCATAACTACTTGGAAAGAGGCACTTCACAACGACTTTCAAGCCCCCATCAGCCGCCATTTTCCTGACATCGCCGAAGGCATTGATTTTTTATACCATCATCAGGCAGTATATGCCGCTATGAGTGGCAGCGGTTCGGCGTTTTATGGCATTTTTGAGCCGCACACCGACCTTAGCAGCCTGCAAAAATGGTTGAGCAATAGCAAGAGGAAATATAAATTTTATATACAATAAGATATGCTGCATTGTCTTAAATATTTTGTTTTTTTACATTGAACTAATCTTTATATAGATACGTTGTGTAGGACAAAACACTACAACATTTCTGTATTTTTCGGGACTATCGTTTTTTTAAAAAACATCTTTCATTTTTATATATGCGTATCTATAAACCCTACCTTTCTGCACTTTTAATAATATTGGTGTGGATAAGTTTAGTAGCAGTCGGCTGTAAAAACAATAATACCGCTACCACTCAAGAAACTCAAAGTACAAAACCCACCATTCTTGCCATTGACAGCACCATCAATGCCGACAATGCTTATTTTGCCGTTTTTTTGGACAGCAGCCGGATTAAAGAGTTTTTAGAAAAAAATTCTCAATTTTCTAAATATGCTATCCATATTTCCAATTTTTACCGCGACCGTAATTTTGAATACGCCTGGTACGATTCCACCGGACTCAACGAACACAGTGCCGCCTTTATGAGTCATCTTTTAGAGCACCTTGAATTATTTACCGACAGCAGCGAGAATGCGATTAAAGCAGAAACCATTAATGATTTGGTAGAAAAAATATATTGGGGAGATGAGAAAAAGAGTACTCCCGATATAAATACAGAGCTATTGCTCACTTCTTTGTTCTTTCAGTATGCAGATAAAGAATTTGAAGGTGATTCGGAAACCGAACTAAAAGATTTGGGTTGGTATATTCCGAAGAAAAAATTGTCATACGAAGACGCTTTGACTAATTTGGTAAACGGAGAAGGCACTCAGGGCATTATCCACCCCCAATACAATAAAATGCGTGACTGTATTATAGAAATAAAAAAAATCCAGCCCCAGTATGACCAATTAGAGCCTTTAACCGCGCCAAAAAAACCAATTCGCCCCAACACAAAATCGCCTTTAATTCCGGCAATCAGGCAGCGTTTGGCGATACTCAAAGATTTGCCGAAAGCCGATAGTTCCGACCTTTATTCGCCGGAATTGGTAGAGGCGGTTGTAAATTTCCGCAAACGCCACGGCTTACCCCGCGATACTGCCATCGGCAAAGACTTTATAGAGGCAATCAATGTACCGCTCGCACAGCGTCTGCGCACGATGTATATTAATTTGGAGCGTCTGCGCTGGTTGTCTACTAAAGCCGAGGGCGAGTATCTGCTTGTAAATGTTCCCGAATACAAACTGCACGCATTTAATAGCAACGACAGCTTGCTGTGGAGTATGCGTGTGGTGGTGGGCAAAACGAGTGCTAAAACGGAGTTGTTTAAAGGACAAATTGAGTACGGTGGTATTTTCGCCATATTGGTATGTGCCGCACAGTATTATCACAAAAGAAATTTTACCCGACCTCAAAAAAAATCCGAGCGGCTATCTGAAATCGCACGATATGGAAATAGTACGCACACCCGATGATTCGGAAGCCGTATCGCCGTCAAGCATCAAATGGAATACAGTAACTGAGGACAATTTTCCCTATATCCTCCGCCAAAAACCCGGCGAAAAAAATGCTTTGGGCAAAGTGAAATTTTTATTTCCCAATCAGTACAGTATTTACATGCACGATACCCCTTCCAAAAAATATTTCAACGATACCGACCGTGCTTTCAGCCACGGCTGTATTCGTGTGGCAGAGCCGCAAAAACTGGCAGAATTTGTATTGAGGGACAATAAAGCATGGCCAAGTGAAAAAATTGATTCTGTGTTCAAAAATACAGGAGAAAAAGAAATACAGGTAAAGGCAAGAAAAATTCCGGTAACAATTACTTATTTCACCTCGTGGGTGGACTCCAAAGGCAATTTGAATTTCAGAAATGATATTTACGAAAGGGATAAAAATGCTGACGGTAAATTATTTGACGGTAAAGTGGAAAAATTAAATCAAATCTGCCACTGCGAAGGCGGGCGATTTTTATTTGGTTTTGAATACAATGATTGAAAGGATTTTCATTAAAAACCGTGCTTATCACACCTGTATTCCATCATTGAAATAATTATTAAAAGGTTTATTTGTAAAACCTAATTATTTACTTATCATTTTTATTTCAGCACCGAAAATTTATAAGTAGCATCGCCTTGCGAATGTTGCAGGTGCAATACATATACGCCGCTGCTCAGTGTACTGATGTCTATTTGTTGTGCAATATTCAATTTTTCTTTCTGCATAATGCTTCCTTTCATATCATAAATTTGTACATTAGCTCCTTGTAAAGCTATTTCGCTATCAATATAAATCTGCTGCTGTGTGCGTACAAATGTTATTGCGGTGTTCTGAATATCCCCTATGCCGGTGTGGGTTTGCGGAGAGCCGCCGGTTTCGGTGGGACCGTTGCCACTTACCGTTTCGACAGACATACAGAAATCGAATTTACTATATCCAAACTTGTGGTTGTCGGAAGTAAAATCAAAAATTTTGTAGCCGTTTTGATAAACAGCACCGCCGCCGCTTTCAAAGCCGTCAAATCCTTCATCGTATAAATGCAGGGTGTAGCACTCGCCTTTGCGAGCGCACAGAGCTTGCGTAAATGCACCATTATATCCTTTTCCTTCGCCGAGTACCACGGTACCGTCTTGTGTAGTTATTTGCCATACCACTTCTTCGGGATAAAAATCGGGTTCTACCTCCAAAGTCATATTTTCGGCTTCGGCAGGATTAATGATATACACCGAAGATATTTTTTTATTGTTGCCGCTTTGTTGGTCAATAACACCATTGGGGCTGCTCACCTCAATAGAAAGTTCATACGCGCCGCTTTCGGTGGGAGCAGAAAAGGCGGGAATAACGACATCTTGTGTGCCGAACTGCGCTAAGTTGCCGCTCCAAGGAAAAAAAGTTTGTACTACTCCGTTGAGCTTAACCATAAATACTGCCGAAGTGAGGGCATTTTTGCCGCGATTATAAAAATTTACTTTGGGCGAAATCTGACCATCGCACACCACATAGTTTCTGTCGATGCTCAATACGGCGGCATCAGAATCAAAAACGGGGCAATTGTTGATGGCTTGCGTAAAAGCATCGGCGAGGTTGGCAGGGTCGGCGGCATCTACTTTTGTCCAGTAACCGTCGGGGCATACCACATAATAATGCGGCAATCCGCAATTTGGTTTGTCGCTGCAACCTTTGATAGTGTTTATCATCGGATAATCGGCAGGAAAAGTAGCTACATCGGCATCGCTGCCATTGGGGGTACTTTCCAAACCAACAACGATTGTTGTATTGTCGCCATCGGGTCCGTGGCGTTCCCACACTTCATTGAAAGCCGCCGCACGCTCTAAACAAGTGTTGTTCCACATATCCAAAAACAGCGGAACTACTATTTTTCCTTCTTCAAGATATTGATAAAAATGATGTTGCTGCCCTTTCACATCAGGGTGGTCGAAGTCGGGAAAATTAGCAATGGGCAATTGCGCCTGCAACAGTGCCATACTGCCTGCAAGAAAAATAAAGGTAAAAAATAATTTTCTCATATATCAACCGATTTAATATTTTTTACAAATATAATGTATGTTTTTGAATTATAAGCATCAAATAAATTTGTTTTGTTCGTTTTTTATCCAAAAAACACTCAAAACGTATAATTCCGACTTTTTATTACAACAAATTTTTCAGCATCTGATATACTTCATCTGCTTGTTGGGGGCGCGGCGCATTGATGTCCACAAATTTTCCTTTTTTGTCCATAATCATATAGCGCGGAATAGAATTGAGCTGAAAATGCTTTGCTGCTTTGGAGTTCCAGCCGCCCGCCGAAAAAGCGTGAAACCCTTCTATTTCTAATTTTTCTAAGGCTTCTTTCCATTTTTCTTCGGTATTGTCAATATTTACATACAAAAACACTATTTTTTCCAATTCTTTTTTGGTAAAACGATGGTGTAATTGTTTGGCAAAAGGGAATTGCGCTCTACACGGACCACACCAGCTTGCCCAAAAATCTATATACACTACTTTTCCTTCAAAATCGCTCAGTTTTACTTCTTTTCCTTTCATATCTATCAGCAGCGCATCGGTGTTCTTCTTGGCGGGCACAGGCTCGGCGGAGGCAACGGCAGTTTCGTCTTTGGGGTCTTCGGCGGCGAGGCGTTCCCGACAGCGTTGCGCCACGAGTTGGGCATAGTGGGTTTGCTGGTCGGCGGCTTCCAAATCGCTGTGAATACGGCGCAGCGTAGAAGGCAGCATTTTTTCGCCATATTCCAACAAGTGTTCGCTCATAAAATACAGCAGAGGTTCGTCGCTCAAATAGTCTTGTGCAGTTTTGTATTTTAAAGACACCGAAGTATTGATACTCGTAAATTTCTGAAAATCATTACTTTCGGAGGCTTTGTAAATGATGTAGTATTTTAAAAAATTGCGATAGGCTTCTAAATTCAGGAGTTCGGGGCGATTAATCATATCTTCGTTTACGGCATCGAGCATAACGGCAGGCAAAGGCTGTACCCGCATGTTTTTTTGGTCGCTGTTGCCTCTGATAATAGGGTATGCAAATAGTTGATATACATAATGATAGCGGATATTGTCTTCGGCATATTGGGCAAATGCTTTGGAAAAGCGGCTGCGCTCGCGGTAATTTTTCAAAAAATTCCATTGTTGGGAGCGTTGCGTGAAAATATCCATTTCGTATTTGTCCACATTTACGGTTTCGGTCATCAGGTTGGTGCAAGCCACCGGACTGTAATCTTTTTGGAATTTTTTATAAAAAGCCTGCCAAAAACGATTCTGTGCAGAAGCGGCACGGGTGCTATCGGGAAATTGCAGCGTAGCCACTAACGAGTCGGCATTGAAATTCAGTGTAATGGTATCGTTGGGTGCAGCCACCAAAGTCGCCTCCTGATTGCCGTAGCGCAGCAGCACGGTACGCAGCGCATCGAGGGGCAAAGTGGCACTGAACCGCCCGCCTTGTTGCTGGGCTTTTACGGCGACGCTGTCGCTGCCGGCGAGGTATTGAGGATAATACAAAAAATAAAAATCTTCGGTGGACTGAGCAGCATTGCCTTCAAAATAAACCGATTTTTCCTGTGCCTGTGTATTCCAACACTGCAAACACAATAAGAAGAATATAGTCGCAACAATTCTTTGAATATTCATTATATACAGATTGATTGTATCGTTGATTGATTAGAAATAAAAAGTAAAAACACCAAATATGGTTCTCAGGTTTCGCCTATTTTTAAAAAAATATTAAAGCAAAGATGTTGTTTTATTGGCACATTTGATATGCCTTACTTGTACTAAAAATGATTTTTTGCATTTTTATTCAAACTTTTTTGTTTTTATTTGTTGATGTACATATAATTTTTATTTTCATCTGCTTATTTTCTTTATTTTATGAACTGGATTCCTCTGCAAAGTGAAACACAATTAGAAGAAATTCTGACGGCATCGCAACAGCAAACTCAGGTTATTTTTAAGCACAGTACGCGCTGCTCCATCAGCGATATGGCAAAACAACGTTTTGAGCGGCAATGGCAGCACAAGGACGAAGATGCGGCAACACTGTATTATTTGGATTTATTGGCGTTTCGGGAGGTTTCCAATACGGTGGCAGCACGCCTACAAATAGCACACCAATCGCCGCAGGTGATTGTTATCAAAAACGGAGCTGCCGTTTACCAGGCCAGCCACAATGCTATTTCTGCACAGACGGTGGCAGCGTGGATATAATAAACAAAACTTTTTAAAAATAAAAAAAGCCCTCATTTGCTGTTGAATAACAAATGAGGGCTTTAATTTTTTATCAAGAAAAAGAACAATAATATTCTTTTTTCTTTACCTGCCCCTATGCATGCGAGGCTTTAAATTTTTTGAGTGCTTCGTTGAGGCGCGGTACTACTTCAAAAGCATCGCCTATCACTCCGTAGTCGGCGGCTTTAAAGAAAGGAGCTTCGGCATCTTTGTTGATAACCACAATTACTTTGCTGCCGCTCACACCCGCCAAATGCTGGATAGCTCCCGAAATACCGATAGCTATATACAAATTAGGGCTGATGGCAATTCCTGTTTGACCTACATGCTCGTGGTGTGGTCGCCAGTGCGTGTCGGCAACCGGACGACTGCAAGCAGTGGCAGCACCTAAAATATTCGCCATTTCTTCTATCATTCCCCAATTTTCAGGACCTTTCAAACCGCGCCCGCCCGATACTACGATTTCTGCTTCGGTTAAAGGAATTTTATCCGATAATTTCACCACTTGCTTTACTTTTACCTGTGCAACGGGTACGTTCACCTGCACCGTTTCTACGGCAGCACTATTGTCCGAAGTCGGTTTTACGGGCATAGAATTGGGCGTAAGCGACAATATCCGTATCGGCGACAGAACGCGATAATCGGCAAAAGCTTTTCCCGAAAAAGAACTCTTGCATACGATGCCATCGGCTTTCGGCAAAGTGGCAATACCCGATACCAAACCGGCTTTCAGGCGTGCCGCTACGCGCGGGGCTACTGCCTTTCCGGTATAATTATGACTAAAAACGATGGTGGTTGCGCCACATTGTTGGGCAACTTCCGAAACTGCGCGGCTGTGGCGGTTTGCATCTAAATCGCTGAAATTGCCGCCCACCTGCCATACTTTGGATATGCCGTATTTGCCCAAAGTGGCGGCTTGTGCCGCATCAATATCGCCCAATACTACTGCCTGAGCAGTGCTGCCTTCCTGCTGGGCAATAGCCGCACCATACAAAGCAGTTTCAAGCGATGATTTTTTTATTTTATTTCCTTCGTGCTCTATAAAAACGAGAATACTCATAGATATTTAAAAATATATAAAATGGGTCAGATAAAAAATAAATTGACGGTTATCTTGCTTTGAAACTGTTGAAATGCTGCAAAGCATTGAAAATCTCCTTGTTTCTTTAAAAAAAATTACAAAAAGAGATTATATCACTTTTGATTTTTCGTGTAAAAGACGTACTAACTCGTCCATATTGTCGGGGGCTATCAACTGCACCGAAGAACGCGCCGCCGGCAATTCGTAGCCCACCACTTGCGTAAGTGCATCTGTGTTGCTGTAAGGCGCAATTACCTGCACGGGCTTGGTGCGTGCCGCCATAATACCACGCATATTGGGAATACGCTGTTCGGCTAAACCCTTATTGGCACTCGCCACAAAGGGTATTGCCACTTCTACAATTTCTCTGCCGCCTTCAATTTCGCGCTCAATAGTAGCGATATTGCTTTGTATATCCAACTTAGAAGCCAAAGAAATATAAGGCAAATCGAGCAATTCTGCCAACATACCGCCCATTATTGAGCCGTTGTAATTGATGGTTTCTTTACCGGTAAAAATGATGTCAAAGTTTTTGTCTTTAGCATATGCTGCCAAATTCGCTGCTGCCTGATACGCATCTTGCGGCTCTACGTCAATGCGTACACCTTCATCGCCGCCGATAGCCAAGGCTTTGCGAATGAGTTGTTCGGCAGTGGCATCGCCCACACAAGCCACCGTCACCGAGCCGCCGTTTTGTTCTACCAATTCCAAAGCACGCACTAAAGCATACCACTCATCGGTGGGGTTGATAATGGAAGTAACACCACTTTCATTAAACTGCGTATTGTTGTTGGTAAAAGAAATTTTGGTGGTAGTATCGGGTACTTTGCTGATACAAACTAAAATTTTCATGGACTATTTTAATAGGGTTAAAATATTGTTTTTTGAATAATGTCGCAAAGGTAGCGAAATTTCGCTTGTTTTTTGCAAATACCTGTTTCTTTTTTCTTTATAAAAGGAAGAAATAAAAAGTTGATTTTAATACAATACTACCTCAAACACGCCTAAAAACTACACGCGCTCTTTATCAAACTGCATTTCGTAGAGGCGGCGATAATAGCCGTTTTGTACTTGCAGCAGCGTGTCGTGTGTGCCGCTTTCCACAATTTCGCCCTTGCGCAGCACCAAAATATGGTCGGCGTGGCGCACGGTACTCAGGCGGTGCGCAATAATGATGGCGGTACGCCCCTCCAATAGTTTTTCCATCGCCTGCTGCACCAATATTTCGCTTTCGGTATCAATGGAGGCGGTGGCTTCGTCCAAAATCAAAATGTGCGGATTATACACCAATGCCCGCACAAAGGAAATCAGTTGCCGTTGCCCCTGCGACAGCGTAGCTCCGCGCTCCAGCACCTGATAGTGGTAGCCTTCGGGCAGTTTTTGTATAAATTCGTGCGCACCTGCCAGCGTAGCAGCCTCTACTACTTTTTCAAAAGGAATGGCGGGGTTGCGCAGCGTAATATTATCCAAAATAGTTCCTGAAAACAAAAACACATCTTGCAATACCAGCCCTATTTGTCGGCGCAATGCCGAAAGTTCGTATTGCTGTATCGGCACATCATCTATCAAAATTTCGCCTTGCTGAATATCATAAAAGCGGTTAAGGATATTGATAACGGAAGATTTTCCTGCTCCGGTAGCTCCCACTAAGGCTAAAGTTTTTCCGCGGCTACCTGAAAAGACACATTGCGCAATACCCAGTCTTTGTCGTTGTACGAAAAAATACATTTTTAAACTCCACCTTTCCCTGTAAAGTGCTTGCCTGCAAAGTGCCCTCATTGCGTTGTCGCCATTCGGCTTTGTCCAATAACGCAAACACACGCTCTGCCGCTATCAGTCCCATTTGCAAGGTGTTGAAAGTGTCGGCAATGACGCGCAAAGGGCGAAACAACATATTCAAATACATCATAAAAGCGATGAGCGTACCGATAGAAGCCGCATTGCCCATCACCCGATAAGAGCCATACCAAAGCATCAGCCCCAAAGCACTCGCCTGAATAATTTCTACTGCCGGAAAAAACAAAGAATAATACCAGATAGAATCAATGTTGGCGCGTGTTTGTTCGTCATTGATGGCTTTAAAACGCTGCATTTCTTTTTGTTCGGCGGCAAAAAGCTGCACAATGCTCATACCGCTGATATGCTCTTGCAAAAAAGCGTTCATTTTGGCTACTTGTGTGCGAATGATATGAAAGGTTTTATTAACACCCTCTTTGAACAGATAAGTACAATAAATAAAAACGGGGAAAGTGAGCAGACATACCAAAGTGAGCCGCCAATCGCTGTAAAACATAAAACCCAGCACAACGGCAATAGAAAGGAGGTCGGCGAAAATATCCACTACACCGGCGGCAAAAATATCGTTGATGGCTTCTACATCGTTGATGGTGCGCGTGGTGGAAGTGCCAATGGGCGTGGTATCAAAATATCGCAAGCGCAGGGCGGTGATGTATTCAAAAACGCGGGTGCGCAAATCTTTTACCACACTTTGCCCCAACCACGAAGTAATATATGCAAAAATATATTTTACGCCGCCTTCTATCAGTAGCAATACCAAAATAATACCAATCATACGGCGCAAACCCACTGTATCGTAGTGCAAAACGTGCGTATCAATGGTGTATTGAATGAGATAAGGGCGCAAAGGCGACAACACCGCCCCACACACCGCCAACAGCAAGGCTACATAAAATACCTTACGATACGGCGACAATAACGACAATACCCGCCGAAACAGCGATATATCCAAAAGTTGATGCAGCCAAGAACGAACAGTAGAATACAAAATAAAAAATGGAGATAACTCTGAAAAGTACAATAACAGCTAAAACGCCCCAAAGTTAAATGAAAAAAGATTATTTTTTGGGTGAAAAAATCCAAAATTTTGAGAATAAGAATGGCATACAAATACGAAACGCAGGATATATCTTTTAAAAAACATATTATTTTAAATTATAATTATTTTTTTGGTTGCATACCATTGTTAAAAAGAAAGAAAACTCCTATATTCCAATATTTCGGTTCTATATCCGTCCGGAATTGAGTAATTTGGGGAGAATTGGAAAACCGAATAACTCCAAAATTACATTCCAATCCCCATCTGTGAGATATTTGCCATAAAAGCTGAGGCGATAAAGAGAGAATGGTATAAGAATAATATAAAAAACGTTCTTCTTTGGAATAGTCAAATGAAATAACAGGTTGATCAATGATAATAGGATCGCCCATTGTATAAAAGTGAGAATTATTATGTGAATAATCCACTTTTTTTAAATTTACATACTCTTGCATAATACCTGCTGCCAAACGAAAATGTAAGGATATTTTGGAAGTGACTTTTCTCGAAATACCGCCATATACATATAGAGCAGGTCTGCTTACACTAGATTTAATGTGTTTTACATTGGCATTGCGTGGAGTAGTGATTCTAATTATCGTATCTTCTTCATATGGACTATAATACAATATGGTGTCGCGGTGGTAATAGGCTTTTTGGGTGGCTGTAGCTTGTTCAAGATCATATTGATAATGAAATTGTACACCTGCATAAAAATGCCGATTAATGGCATATCCTACATTCGCCTGTAACTGAATTTTTCTGTAAAGTTCTTTATAATTGGTTTCTTCATTTGTAGTATAATTATTACCATTATAAACCCCCAAAGCAGCCATTCCTGTTAATTCCAACAAAACAGCATTTTTTTGTAATTGAGCCTTTAATGTATTTGATACATATAGCATCATACCCATACAAATACATATTGTTTTCAGCATAAGTCATTTTGTTTTTTTTGAGTTAAAAAGATAGTTGCAACATCATTCCGCCACTCCATTGTTTGGCTTCTAAATTAAAGTCGTAGTATTCATTGTTGGCATTATACAATAAGGCTTCAAATCCGTGAAAATTAATATATGCGTCTAAATATTTTAATAAAAACACATGCAATTCGGGCGATATATTTATTTTGGAAGCCTTTTGTAATAAATTTTTGCTATTATAAATATTATAAAGAGGGATATTCCATTGAGTATATTGCACTTTAACAGCACCCTGTACACGCGATAATATTGGAGGTGTCATCGCTCTCAAAAACAGGTAAGGGTGTGTGTTTTTTATTGTGGAGGTATTTAAAGCTGCAAATATCTGTTGGATATAGGTGTCTCTTTGGTATATAGCTCCTATTCCAAGTTGCAGATTTTTTAATATATTATAACCCAATCCACTTTTAATAGACAAAGAAGATTCTTGGATTGGTTGGAATTGATTTCTGTACCCATTAAATCTACTATAATAATATTTACCTGAAAATTCTATTATGACGGCTCTTGCCTCAAATTGTGCTTTTACGGGACAATTTATCAACAGGCAAAAAAATAGTGCGACTAATGTTGATAATGTTTTTAGATGTATTGTTTTCATAAAAGAAATGCAAAATAAAACAGAACAATCGTCAAATATATCAAATATACTGCAATAAAAGACAAAAAGTGCAACAAAGCAATTGCTTTGTTGCACTTTTTGTTAAATATCTTGTAAAAATGGAAATAATATTATTCCACCACCACTTTTGCTTGTAGAACCTGCTGCTCGGAAACGATGCGCAACAGATAAACCCCGCTGCTCAAATGGGCAGTGCTGATTTGACCCTGTGCCACATCGTTTTGTGTTTGTAAAAGGAGGAGTTTGCCGCTGATGTCGTATAATTCCAGCGAATAGACAGCCCCCGAATAGGCGTGCAGATGATAATATACCACATCGCGGGCGGGCAACGGAAATACGGAACATTCCCAAGCGGCGGCGGCGGTGTTGCCTTTTTTACCGCCACTTTTCGGCAATATTTCTAACCAATAATCTTCTGCTTCGCCCGTAAATACATAGTCGCAGGCGGCATCGGCGGCGATAGGGGCATCGGCAGCAATGATACGCAGTGCGTAATAATTAGGAGTGATGTAATCAGGCAAGGCAAATGCCAGAGCCGTCATATTGGCTTCGCCGGAGGTTGCCGTTTGCTCCCAGCTTTCGTATTGTTGGTTGTGATTGTAGTCTATCCAAATGGTGAAGTAGCGGTTGCTGCCACCGCCGCAAATAATATCCAATTGATACCCTGCTCCCAATTCCAGAGCGGCGAGGGTGTCGCGCAGAGGCAAATATCCATCGTTGTTGCCGCTTTTGTGTTGCCACAAAGTGCCGGCAATGGCGAGGCTGTCTATAAACAAATGTTGTGAATTAAAACCAAAGCCATTGCAGGCGGTTTCGCCGTTGCAATGGGAAGTGCTGAAATAAATGGTTTCGCTGTAATTATTGTTGTTGTTGCTGCATAGGGTTTTTACACGCGCCCAATAATCGCTGCAAAAATTCAGGTGGTCTATGTATAAGTGGGCAGCAGAAGTAGTGTCGCTGTAAATAACACTGCCGTCTTGTTCGCCATATTCCACCACATACGCCAAAGCATAATCAGTGGCTTGCCAGGTGAGCAAAGTAGAAAACACATCGTGGCGGGTGGCTCTGAGTTGCTGCGGCGTGGCGCAAGAGGGCAAAGTAGTGAAAACTAATGTTTCGGAAACAAGTATTTTACTGCCGCAAGTTTTTTGTATCTGAATCTGATAAGTGGTAAGTGGTGTCAAATCACTTAAATATGCAGCAGCGTCATCTTCACTTTTCTCAACCCATACCGTATCCAAAATCGTGCGGCAACGCACTGTAAACACAGCGTTTTCTTCCGCTATTTCGCTCCACACAAAATAGGCATCGTTGGTATTGATAAAAACAGGTTTGAAAGCAGTAATCGCCGAGCAGGGGGTTTCGTCAAGTGCGATATTATTCAAATTGACGGCAGCTATTTTTGTACTGAACACCGCCGTTTCCGAAACAGGGCTTTCGCCGCCGTCGGTACAAAATGATTTTACTTGCCAGATATATTTGCTGTCGGCAGCTAAATCGCCAATCCAACAGCTTTTATCATACGTGTTGATACTTTTCCATTTTTTTCCATCTTCTGACTTATAAGATACTTCGTATTGGATAGCACCTCCAGTGTTGTCCCATTGCAATTTTACAGAATTTGCTGCAACACTTTCGGTACTGAGGTTAAAAGGTGCATCGCACGAAATAATTTTCTGTGTTTTAAAATTCAAAGTATCGGAAGGAATACTATAAGCTGTGCCGCATTGCAATAATAAATAAGCCTCATATTCGCTGTCGGGTTGCAGACTCCATAAAGTGGCTTCGTTTGTATTATTGACCGCATACTGATTCCAGTTTACTTCGCTTTTATTCCTGAAATATACATTAATCAAAGTAGGCGTATTGCTCAGTTGCCAGCTAACCACCGCCGATTCGGAATTGATATTTCCAAGATGCAAGCTTTTTACGGCAGCACAGGGTTCGTCATAAGTAGAAAAACTCAGCGTTGCAGGTGCTTGGCTCACTTGCTGTGTACAAATACTGTATATTTCTATTTGATAATCGGATAGTTTTTCTAAGTTTTTTAAAGGAGTCCACAAATCACCCGTATAATAATTGTCCCACTGTTCGGCTTTTTCGCGGCGCACACGAATGTTATATCCGATGGCATTGTTGCCTTTTTCCCAGTTCAACTGTGCCACATCTTGCCCGATGCCATATACCGATACAAAAGAAGGGGCTGCACACGACAAGTCGGGTGGTGTAATGATAATAGTTGTATCCTGCGGCTCTTCGGGGTCGGTGACAGTGGTGGTGTCGGTGGGTATGGGCGGCTCTATATAAGGGAGTAGCTGTCGTAAATCCTTGAACTGCACTGTATTCGCTTTGGCTGCCGGCAGCGCATACGGCTGCTACTTTACATTCGTAATAGGTAGCTGCCTGCAAATTTTGAGCAGTATAAGTATTGCCATATATAGTTACATAACTCCAATCATAAGCAGTAGCAATACGATACGCCAAAGAATATTGAGTGGCTTGTAAGTTGGGTTGCCACGACAAAAAAGCCCCGTTTTCGGTGACGTTGCTCACCTGCAAACCGTTGGGAACATTACAGGGAACTTGTATGGCAGCATTTACCTTTATATTGTCTAAATACAGATTATTGCCGTCTCCGTTGATAGCCTTAAAACGCAACAAGATTTTTTTTCCGGCATAAGCATCTAAATTCACGGTTTCTTTGCGCCATTGCGAGCAAGCCGAAGGTTGCCACTCGGCGGTCATAAAAGAACTACTTGTGCTCAAATTCCACGCATTTCTATAATAAATTTCATTAAAAATGCCATTGCAATTTTCAGCTACAGCTACTTGCAGGGCATCATTGCTGTAGCTGTTGAGCATGGCATAAGCCACATCAAATTGAAGAGAAGCGGTGTTATAGGTACTTAAATCTAATTTTACTTCCATATAATCTTCCGCACCATAGTTATTGTTGTTGTAAAATTTGATAAAAGCCGCCGTTTGATTACTGCTGTTACAATCGGGTACAACTTTAGTAGCCCAAGTATTGCCATTGTCGGGGTTTTTGACATTCCACACCAAATTACCGATGCCGCCGCTGTTAAAATTTTCCGTAAAAGGAACGCTCTGATAAGCTGTATTATAAAAATTACTGTTAGCTTGGTCGTTGTTGGTATTGCTGTCGTTGCCGTTGTCGTTGGCATTGGTGGCTAATACCGTGAGCGAGTAAGACCCCGCATTATTGCTTGAGAAATTATTGATAAAAACATTTGTACTGTTTCCGGCGGCTAAATAGCCGTTCCAAACAAAACTCTGCAAAGGCTGATTATTAAACAAATACACCATTTGCATTGAAGTAATGGTTTCTTGTCCGTAATTTTTTACAACTGCCGTTGCCGAAAAATTCTCGTTACAATTATCGGGTATTAAAATGATTTTTTCAATACCGGCATCTACCACCTGAACAGGTGGCGTGATGTCTGCACAGACATTACTCTGTAATAAACTGCTGCGATACGATAAAAAACTTTGGCGCATGCGCGTTTTCTGCCCCTCAGTGAAGCGCGTTTGACAATTTTTGTAACCGTAGTCCATGTAATTTTCCAACATATCCGCTACATCGCCCAAGCCGCCGTTCCACACAGGACGAAACGGATTTTGCGCCGTATTGTCGTCATCGTCAGTGCTGCAAGTGTTGGGGGGACTGTCGCAGGAAAAATAACTCGAACTATTATCGGGCGGTGTGTCGCATACATAATCGCCCTGCAACATACAATTGCTGTTGTTGCAGCCGCCGTTAAAGGTATGTTCCAAATTCAGATAATGCCCTACTTCGTGAATAAGTGCTTTATTATTGTTGAGGGTAGTTCCGAAATAATCAGCTTCTATGGTGACACCATCAAAATAATAGCCGTGTGCCGATGCCAAATAAGTATATCCTACCACATTTGTAACTCCCTGCGCCGAATTACTGATGCCGTTTACTACCCAAATATTCATATATTTTTTGGTATCCCACGAAGTGGCTGCTTTAAAAGAAGGCTCTTCAGTTGCCGAATCTACTTCATAATCCTGCCACGAAGCGGTTCGGGTAATGCCATTGGTGCTTTGCCCGTTCGGAGCTACGCTCGCCAAACAAAACTCAAAACGAATATTGATACCGACATTGTCGTAATAATTGCCCTGATTGGAAAAACCGTCATTGAGTGCGCTGATGGCATCAAATACTTGTTGGTCGCTGATATTGCCGCCCGTACCCATATTGGCACCGGGTTGGTGGATAATGTGCACCACTACCGGAATGGTATAAATTGTTTCGTCTTTGAGCGGTGTGGCGGCGGCTAATTGCAGATTAAGCGCATCGTTGCGTTTTTGATAAACGGCATCCTTTTCATAGAGTTTTTGATGCGAAAACTGCAAACCACAATCCTGAGCCTCAGCCAATGGAGCTAAACCTGTAAAAAAACTAAGTAAAATTGCGATAATACGTAGAGCGTATAAATGATTCATCATGTTGGAATACTATCTTGGAATACTTGGGCGCAATAATTAGGGATTTTAAGCCCGCAAAGTTAATCAAAATAGTACGCTGCCATATATAAATATAAAAAATTGCTATTATTTAGCAAATTTATATTTCAAAGAGGCTTGCAGACCAACTGCTAACAAAGGAGACTGTGAAGTTTCGGCACGCTCAAAAGAGTTGTGGTATTGCACTCGGCTTTCCAATGAAAATATATGGTTGGGTGTTATTTGTACATTGTAGCCGATACCTGCAATACCGCCCAATTCGCTGTTGCGCAAAAGTGGTTCGGGAGCTATCGGTATTTCTAAATTAGTATTTAATTCGGCAGATTTTAATTTTCCGATACTGATACCCGCTATCCAATGCCAAGCTGTAGGGCGATGCAACCACGAATGTGACTGTGCATAATTGCGTTTAGCAAGTAGCGATACAAATGTATAAGACAAACGTATGTTTTTTTCCTGATGATTGAGCAGGTAGCGTTGTCCTTGTTTGGAGTCAGCGATCCATTCGGCGGTTATCCCCCATTCATTATTAAAATCATATCCTATCTGAAAACCATAATTTGAGCCCCAAGTAGGCAGTATGTCCACATTTTGGTGTTCGCTGCTGCTGTTGGTACTTAGTAGGCGCACCCAGTTGGCGGTATAAAAAATGCCGCAATGCAAGCCTTTCCACGAAGGGCGCATAGAAGCGGGTATGGCAATATCGGGATAATCAGGATAAATAGTTGCTGCGGGTAAAGGCAATATAGAAGCTATTTCGGCGGTTTGAGGGTTTTTGTCGCTTTCATCACTGATAGGATCGCTTTTAATAGGCGACAATACATCTACAGGCTGTGTCAGTACTGCCACCAAAGGGGCTGAACTTGTCACAGCAGTTGTAGTTACGGGTGTCGTAGGGATTTCAAGGGCAACACCTGAAGAAGCAGGTGTTTTTTTATCGGAATGGAATGATGACCAATGCGGTTGATGAGGTAAAGAGGGCACAAGGGCTACCTCCGCTGAAGCAGGCAGTGGCGATAGCGTAGTGACTGTTGTTGGAGCGGTAGCTGTTGTAATGTTTTCGTGGGTCGCCGATGTAGTTATATCGTAGTGGCGAGGTTGAATGATGATTTCGTAGCGATTGAAAAAATAGAATAAACCGCCCGACAGCAGTAAAAGCAATAAAGTTGCTGCACCAAATTTGGTGCGCAAAGATTTTTTGTTGCGCTGTTGTTGTTGCAATTGATGCCGTATTGCCTGCTCCACCGCCGGAGGAGCAGCGACATAATCGCGCAATTTTTCGCGTACTAATTGTTCAAATCTTTCATCAGACATATTTTTCACGCTGTTGCTTAGGCTCTTGTTGTTCTATCATTTGCCGCAATAAACTTTTGGCTCTTGCCAATTGTGATTTAGAAGTACCTTCACTGATATTGAGCATATTGGCAATTTCTTTGTGCGAATAGCCTTCTACTACATATAAGTTAAAGATAGTTCGGTATCCAACAGACAATTTATCAATCAACGACAGCAATTCTTCAGCACTCATTTGCTCTACAATATGGTCGTTCCATTCTTCTTGTACGGCATACTGCACTTCCATAATCGGATACAAATTGGAGTGGCGGCGATAATGCTCAATGGCAGTATTTACAAAGATGCGGCGTACCCAACCTTCCAACGAACCTTCGCCTCTGAAAGTAGGCAAGCCGTTGAACACCTTGATAAAAGCCTCCTGAAAAATATCCTCTGCCACGAAGCGATCTTTTGCATATCGCATACACACTCCGAACATTTTCGCCGAAAAGCGTTTGTAAAAAGCTGTAGTGCTGCGTGCATCGCCCTGAATGCAACCTTCTATCAATTGTTGCTCCTCTGTTTTCTTTGCAAATAATTTGCCGAACATAGGTTTTTGCTTGTAGTAAGATGAAAAAAATAAAAAAAGGTTGTAAGCATACGGCACTTTTTTTATATATGTGTTATTTGTCATCAACAATATACCTTAATAAGTGTGCTGTGTATGCTATTACACCTGTGCTGGTTCAACCTTAAACGGCTTTGTTGTTATAATATTGTACGATGTTGTTATAATATTGTACGAAGATATGAAAAAAAAATTTCAAATGAAATAAAACGATGACTAATTTTGTTTTTGTCGGCTAATGTCATTTCTGCAAGGCTGTGTTCATAACCCTGCGGCTGAAAAACAGGGTCGTAGCCAAAACCGCCTGTACCGCAAGGATTTTCTAAAATCGTACCATTTAAGATACCTTCAAATTGTTTTTCGCTGCCCTGCGCATCTATCCACGATACCACGCAACGAAAACGTGCTCTGCGGTTGTGGTGTCCTTCCAAGGATTTGAGGAGTTTAGCGATATTATCGGCGGCTGATTTTTGTGCGCCGGCGTAGCGTGCCGTAAAAACACCCGGTGCGCCGTTGAGGGCTTCTACTTCCAAGCCCGTGTCCTCGGCGATGCAAGGCAAGCCGTAGGCACGCCACACCGTGCGGGCTTTGTGGAGGCTGTTGGCTTCGAGCGTATCAAAGGGTTCTTCTATTTCTTGCGTAAAATTGATGTCGTTCAAAGTGAGCAAACGACTTCCGGCAGGAAACCCGCCAATAGCCGATACTTCCTTTAATTTATTGGCATTACTGCTGGCAAATACAATATTCATCAAAAAATTGTCTGTAATATAAACAGGGTGGAGAAAGCAGTAAATTTACAGACAGAAAGCTTTAAAAAGAAATAAATTATGACAATTTCACTTTTTTAAGTAAAAGTCAGGTTTATTGTTTTTTGGACGAGGGTATTTTGGAAGCAGGCTCTTGCTCTACATGTTCTATATTTTGGGTAAGAGATTGTACAATTTTATTTTGGCTTAAAAACTCCATACCCACCACGCGCAAAATGGTATAAACAGGAATGGCGAGTACCATACCTCCCACTCCACCGAGCGTACCCGCTACTAAAATCACAATAAAAATTTCCAAAGGATGCGCCTCCACACTATTGGAGAAAATATAGGGTTGCACCAACCAGTTGTCAATAAACTGAACAACTATAAAAGAGGCACTTATTTTGAGTAATAATGGCAATAAAATCTGGAAAAATCAATGCCGACATTGGCAGTAATGGTTATAAAAAGAGCAAAAAAACCGCCAATAATAGGTCCCACATACGGAATAATATTGGAAAAACCGGCAACTACACCTATCAAAATTGCATTATCTACGCCCAATAGCCACATAGCAGTGGTGATAAGAAAAGTAAAAATAATATTTTGAATAACCAGTCCCTTTAAATAGCGCGACAAAAAATAGCTGGAAGTATTAAGTACTTTTTTTGTACGTTTTTCATATTGAGAAGGTACAATAGTCATTAAAATATGGTACGACATTTTTTCATCTACCATAAAAAAATAACTGATAAATGTAACCGAAAACAAACCGGTAATAATATTGGCTACATTGCCCAATACACCAAATAACGAGCGTACCACGCTACCTGCTTTTTCAAAATCAAGGGCTTTTTTGATATTTTCTACAATAAACTGTGTAGGAGAATAAGGCGTATTTTGAGGTATGATACCGTATTGCATCAAAAAAGTACGGAGTTGATGATAGGGTCCATCTAAGTATTGTACCAAAGCATCTACGTCAATATCTGCCAACTGCGATAAAGGACTAAATACATAAGGAATAAATATCATAGACAGCAACACAAGTACCAAATAAAACATCAGTAACGTAAAAATAGCAGCAAGTGGGCGAGGTAAATGATATTTACCGATTTTTATATTACATAAAGAGCGTACAAAGGGTCTGCCTATCAGCCCCAACAGGGCAGCAAGCAATACATAAATGACAATATTGCCCAAGTAAATCCAAATCAGCGTAAATACGGCGATTAGTACCAAGCCTATAAATATTCGAGCGGCTAATTCAATATGTTTCATTTTAATTATTTTGAGAGGTGATTTGCTTTTTGCTGTAACATTGGGTACATGAAAATAGTTGCAATCAGGATAAAAGCTCCCGCATAAAATCCCCAATCCATCCGCTCCGAATCTTTGAACAGCATTGCAGCCAATACAATGGCATATATCGGCTCCATATTAATTGCCAACACTATTGTATATGCCGACAGGCGTTGCATCAGGCTCACAATTCCGATAAAGGCATACACCGTGCATAAGCCCGACAATATCAGCAGCCAAAAATAATCGCTCCAAGCCACCTCCCAGGGCAGCACTACCTGTTGCGTAGCTGCAACCGCTATGCTCAACAGCAGCACACTCGCCAGCATTTCGTACAACGAAATAGTAACAGGCGGCAAGCTGCGCACCAATTGTTTGTTGAGTACTCCAAAAAGTGCCGACAAAAAAGCCGACACCACCGACACCACAATGCCTTGCCAATACTCAATAGCAAAGCAAGTAATGAAATATAAGCCGATAATAACCAGAATACCGATATATATTTCCAATTTAGAAATTTTCTTTCGTTCCAAAACAGGTTCTAAAATAGCCGTAAATAGAGTGGCACTGGCAAAACAGCCGAGTGTAACCGATACATTGGAAATTTTGATGGCATAATAAAAAGTAAACCAATGCGCCGCCACAATGCAACCTACGCCCAATAACTGAAACAATTGCCGTGCAGATACCCGCATATCAACGCTGCGCCACCAAGCTACTGCACCCATACCCAAAGCAGCAAAAATAACCCGATATTGTACCAATGGCAATGCTGGCAAACTAATCAATTTGCCCAATACTCCCGTAAATCCGAACAGAAATACAATAAAATGCAGTTGCAGATAATCGTTGCGAAGGATAGGTTTCAAGCGATATAATCAATATTTTTCAGACAAGTAATTTTCCTAAAAAAAACAAGGGTCACAAAGATATATGATTTTTTCAGATACACATTACTCCTTGAATATATCGTACTTATGTGTATTTTATGTTTTTTTATAAAAAGATATACAAAATCTGTTTTTTATATCATATACACACCAAACCTAACAAAAGATAGTACTTTTTGCAGTATCTTTGGGGCAAGTAATTAGTTGTAATTTTTATATTTTCTAATTTATTGCCTGATAATGAAAACCTACTGGAACAATTTTATTAAAAAACTACCGCCTACACTGCGCAATCGTTATATTCTTACCTTTATTGCTTTTATAGCGTGGATAGGTTTTTTGAGCAATAATAGTTGGCTGAAAAAAAGCGAACTGAGTGCTGAAGTACAGGAACTTCGCACGCATATTGCCGAAAAAAAAGTAGAAATAGATAAAATGAAAAAACAACGCCAGCAATTGAGTAACATACAGGAACTGGAGCGCGTAGCGCGGGAAAAAAACCTCTATCACAAACCATCTGAGAAGGTTTATATTGTGGAGGAAGAATAATAAAGCTGTTTAGTGTATTTCCTTACCGAAACTTTAAAAGTTTCGGTAAGGAAAGAAAATCTTATATTTTTAAATTTCTTTTGTGTGCAGCATTGGAGCGCAGAAAATCGGGGCTTACATATTTGCGTATTAAAAACACAGCCAAAGCCAATATCAGCCAAAGCCACCACGCCTGCACTGCCGCCAAAACAACACGTTTCAGCACATCAAATCCATCTTGCACGGCATCTGCCAGTTTGAAGAAAAAGTTAGGCTCGTAGCGGCGGCTGTCGTTTTCGTTGGGTACTATTTCGCGCCGTACGGTTTCGCGCTGATATAAATGCACATCTACGGTGCTGTATGCAATTTGGTCGGCGAGCGACAGGTTTTCCATCTTCGCCTGTTGGGCGGCTTCTTCGCGCTGCCAAGCCAACTCTTCGGCGGAGAGCGTTTTGTTTTGATATTTTCCTTCCTCTGCTTGCTCCCGCAATCGCTCTGCACTTTCTTCATTGTGGCGGCTGTTCCATTGGTTGCTAAGTATGTTTAGCGTTACATCTTTTACGGTAATATTTCTGTAGTCCAAAAAATCCATCAAAGGGCTTAAATCTCTGAGTGTGGCATCGAGTTTGGCGGCAGGTACACGAAATTGCAGGCGATTATTGACCGTATAAAAAGTCGTTATCAATATGGAGTCGCGGCTGATATTTTGTTCTTTTTCGCGGTTGAGTTCGCTGCTCAGGTGGGTAGCGGTAATAAAGCCGCCGTGCCGCGCCACAATATCTTCAATAGCATAAGTGCTTTTTACTGCATCTTTGGTACGAAATTTAATGTCGGCGGTGCGAATGAGGCGGCGGGTGCTGTCGTGCAAGCCGAGCTTGGCTGCTGCCGAAGAAGGTAAAGAAACAATCAAATCTTCGTTGGTAGCCGGAGCAGATGCGGCGGCGGCACGGGTTTTGGAAAGTTGGCTTTCGGTGTCATTGTCGGCAGCAACCGTAGGGGCGGCAGCACCATCGGCAGCCACACCCATCGGTTCCGAATCTTTGCTACTGTTGCTACAGGCAGCCAGCAACAACAATCCGAATAATAATACAACAAATTGGTTTTTCATACATTTTTTTTGAAGAAGAGAATGAGGAATAGAAAATGAATTAAAAAAATTTTGAGCATAAAAAATCAACGAAAGATTTAGTTGAAAAATTAAAAAATATGCAAAAATTAAGAAATATTAACAAATATAATATATTTTATTCGGAATTTGATAGCTTATCTGTTTTGTTTTTTTATAAAAAAACAAACTGTTTTTCGCTATTTATTTGAAAAAAACTACTTTTGTTGTCTGATTTATGTAACCGCACAGCAAATATGTATTGCTATTCTTTTTTACTGTCACTGAAATTTATTTTACTTTTTTTCGCTCAAACACAGCCGATTCGTGTGTCTTTTATTGTGTCGTGCAAAGGCAATATTGGCAGCGATATGGTATGCGTAGAGGGCAACCACGCTTATTTGGGGGCTTGGAACGGCAGCGGAACGCCTTTGTTTAAAGCAAATGAGGGGTCTTGGCTGCGTATTTTTCAGTTTCCTAAAGGCGAAAACATCACTTTTCATATCACGCGCGGGCGCAGTGGCACAGAAGCGATTGACAGCAACGGCGAAACCCTCGAATTTTCTTTTGCGGCACGCCGCGATACTGTGATTGATTTGCACATTTACCGTTGGTTGGATATACACGGCGGCAGCAAAAACACAACTTCAATCGCTTCTCCCTCATCAAGCGGCGGCGGTGATAATGCTTACAGCCGCCCCGAACCCGCCGCCCCCGTTTTTTCCAAATACCATTATCACAACGACCTGCCGAGCAGCGGCGGCTTGCAACGCCGTGTTACGGTTACATTGCCCGACAGTTACGCCACCGACTCCGAAGCACATTATCCGGTATTGTATGTACACGATGGTTTGCAGGGATTTTATGGTTCTTCCACGATTGCCTCCTATCGCTGGCGCATTGCCGAGCGTGTGGACAGCCTCATCAAAGCGCAGCGTTTGCAGGATATTATTGTGGTGAGCATTAATAACGGTATGGACGCGGGATTTACGTCATTTAGCCGTAATTGCAATGCTTCCTACCGCAACTTTGTAGCTAATACGCTCAAACCTTTCATTGACCAACACTACCGCACGCAGCCCGAAGCCGAAAATACCGTGTCGATGGGAGCTGATGTGGGCGCACTCACGGCGTTTTTGTTGTCGTGGGAGCAGCCGCAAGCCTTTGGAAAAGCCATTTGTTTGTCGCCGCGCTTTGATTGGGAAAAAGAATACTACACTTACCTCAAAAAAGTTGCCGATGATGCGGGAGCTTATAAAAACCTGTCTTTTTATTTTGACAACGGCACCAACAGCGATTACGAACTGCGTTTGCAGCAATCTATCGAAAAAATGACCGCTTTGCTGGAACAAAAAGGCTATTCGGTGCAGTTATTTGTAGATGAAGGAGCGATGTATGGCGGAAAAAAAGACTGGAGTCGGCGAATTTGGAGTCCCTTGCTCGCATTTTTTGGCAATTAATTTCGTTATAGAGATGTATTCTCTATCTGATATATATTAAGGAAATGAACACAACAGCTACTTATTATATCCTATCCGAACAACAACGCACTGTATTGCAGGATTATTTCCTGTTTTACAATTTATTGGAAGAGAGCCAAAAAAGCATTTTTGAGCAGCGGCTGGCGCAATTTATCAATATAAAACACATCAAGGCGGCGGGGTTTAATTTGGCTGAAGAAATACGCATATTGATAGCTGCCACCGCCATCAAGCTCACCTGGGGCTTGGATTATTATCTTTTTCCGCATTTTCATACGGTGTTGGTGCAGGCGATGCTGTATTATTCCAATGCCACACAGCAATTTCACTACGGCGAAGTGCGCACCGATGGTATTGTGGTCGTTAATTGGCAGAGTTTGCTCCAAAATCTTCAGCAGCCCGAACTCAACTACAACATCACCCTCCATTATTTTATTCACGCTTTATACTGGGAGCACCATTTGAGTCCTGTTAAAGTATTTGCGGTACAGCCCGAAAATTTATTGCATTGGCAGCGTTTTGCGATAGGACGTATCAATCAGGAGCGCATCGGTTTTCCTTCTTCCAATGCTGCTTATTTGGAGAGCAACTTTTTAAATTTGTTTACAGCCTGTGCCGAAGCCTTTTTTGAAACACCACTTCAATTGCGCACCGCCAGTCCCGATGTATATCGTATTTTGATGCAGATTTTCAATCAGGATACTTTGAGTATGTTTGTATATTCGTTTGTATATGCAGTAATTATACGCATGCTAAATGAATGTTCGTTTGGCTTTTTTGAAGGAATGAATCTAAAACAACTAGCCAAATAGATATTTGATTGCTGCGTATTCAAATTAAAAAATAGTAGTAATAAAAAAAACAAATCGGCTAAGATCCTTTTTGAAAAAAGAACCTTAGCCGATTTGTATATAATATTTATTATCTTAAATTGTTACTGCTTGCGGTTTTCTAAAATCTTTTTAAAAGAACGGCTGCGTATTTCATCTAAAGTAAGTCCGGTACGTAATACTTCTTCTTCGCTGATAGCTCCACTGTTGAGTGCCCGCAAAAAATAATTGAGCAGTCCCTGTCCGGTGGCAGCATCATCAAACACATCACCGATGAGGGTGGCGCGGGCAGCTTTTTCTACAAAAGTCTTCAAACGCGCTACGGCATCGTCATAACTTTCCAAAAAGAAAGCAAAGACCGCCGCATAACGCATCGGAAACTGAGCGGGATTCAAATCCCAGCCCTGATAGTAGCCGTGCCACAGCGAATGGCGGATATGGTCGTAGCCTTTTTTCCAAGCACGGTGCACCACTGCCGTATTTTCGTGCTGCTGCTCCGGCGTAAGGGCATCGCCGCGATGCGGTCCGATGGGCATGGTGTTGGTAGCACCGTCCGAGAGCCAAATACCCGTGTGCGCCAAAGCCACTTTGGTCATGTGGTGCGCAAAATCGCATACCGGATGATCCATTTCCTGATACATTGCCGTAATGCTGCACGAAGCTGTATAATCGTAAGTGCCAAAGTGCATGGCAATACAACGCCCTTTGGAGGCTTTAACAAAACGATACAAAGGGTTTGTGCCATCGCTGTCCATAATAGATTGGGTGGTTTCTACCATCATTTCCATTTTCAGGCTGTTGGCGGGCAGGTGCAGCATTTTTTCCAAAATTTCAAAACAGGCTACCAGCGTGCTCACTTGTTCGGGAATGGTAACTTTGGGCAACATCACCACAAAATTATCCGGCAATGCACCTTGTGTGTGGGCAACGAGTGTGCTGAGAAAAATATCTAATGTGCGCAAACCGCGCTCTTTCATTTCTTCCGTAAACGGCTTGATACGAATACCGATAAAAGGCGACAAAGTGCCTTCGCGCATACCTTTGGCTACTTCTTGTGCCGCAAATGCCGCACATTCGTCTTCTTCTTCGTTACTGCGGTTGCCGTAGCCATCTTCAAAATCAATCCGAAAATCTTCAATGGCTTCGGTTTTTAGCTTGCGCACTACTTTTTCATATACTTCGTAGCTCAAACGCGCGGGGTGGGCGCGGCGTGATTCGGGTGTGAGGGCTTCGTATTCGGCTTTCCACGCGGCGGCACTGCGACCATCTGAAAAAGCGGAGCTTCCTTCCAAAGCAAATATTTTTCCGAAAGTGACAAAGTCGGGGCTATAAGTATGAAACACCTCCAAAGCACGCTCGGCAAGCACTTGGGCAGAGTTAGATTTGAATAAATTAGCTCCGCCATACAGCGTATGTACAGGCTGCCGCTCGCTGCGGTCGCCCGGATAGATTTTTTGAAAAGCGGTATTCGCTGCTTTGAGATTGCTGAACAAAGCTTCTTTTTGGGCAAGCCGGAATGGATAATTGCATATTGTTTTATTTTTTTAATACAAATACTTGAATATCAGCGTTTTTCAATTTGTTTTATGATAAAAAAACGATTTAATGATCTTGCTGCAATTTCATATTGATACGCGCCACCAACATATCAATCGCTACATCATTTTGTCCGCCCATGGGCAAAATAATGTCGGCGTAGCGTTTAGTGGGTTCAATGAATTGGAGGTGCATCGGTTGCACCGTTTCGGCGTATTGATTGAGGGTTTCGGACAAATCGCGCCCGCGCTCGGCAGTATCACGGCGAATACGGCGCATAAGGCGGTCGTCGGAGTCGGCGTGTACGAATACTTTAATATCCAATAATTTTCGCAATTTTTCTTCTACAAACAACATAATCCCCTCCACAATAATCACTGATTTCGGCGATATAGAAATGGTTTCGGGCAGGCGTGCATGGGTGATGTACGAATACAGTGGCATTTCTATGCTTTCGCCTTTTTTGATTTTTTTCAGGTGCTCTATCAGCAAATTAAATTCGATGGCGGAAGGGTGGTCGTAATTGAGCATTCTGCGCTCTTCCAAAGGCAGGTGGCTATTGTCGCGGTAGTAATTATCCTGCGGTATCACGACTACTTGGTCGGCAGGCAGCCGTTCCACGATACGGCGTACTACTGTTGTTTTTCCGGAGCCTGAGCCGCCCGCTATTCCGATGATGAGCATAGTTGAATAAAAAATATGAACTGTGTATAAAAAAAACCAATCTATATAAGGAGGCAAATGTAGTAATAAAAAAACATTTTTGTAGAAAGTACCGGACAAAGGTTTCGGTTCTTTTATAAAAAAAACAGTTATACCTTTGTGTATATATGAGCCAGATTGATTTTTCTTTGTTTCGCTATCAGCAGCCTTTGGCAATGCGTTGGAGCGATTTAGATGAGTTGGGACACGCCAACAATGCCGTTTATCTCACTTATTTTGAAGAAGCACGGGTGGGTTATTTTGCCGCCGCCTGCCAATGGGACTGGAAAAAAGACGGTTTGATTTTGGCGAAAGCAACCGTGAATTACCGCCGCCCTTTGTTTTTTGTGCAAACGGCACAAATCGCGCTGCGTTGTTCGCATATAGGTAATAAAAGTTTTGAGTTGCAGTATGCCATTACTGCCCCCGATGCACAGCAGCAGCTACAACTCATTGCCGATGGCAGCACGATTATGGTGTGCTTTGATTATGAGCAACAAATCTCTGTTACTGTGCCGCAGCATATACGGAAGCGTATTTCAGATTTTGAGAATGGCATAAAATAATACAGAGAGACTTTCATTAAAAAGTCTCTCTGTAAAGGGTGTATTTTGCGCTATATTTTTTTATAAAGCTATAAGTACCGAAACAAAATCAATTTACATTGTTCCATTATAGCCCTAATCTCTATTACACACTCGTTCTATTTCTTCTTTTTGAGGAAAAATGATAATTACGACTTTTTTGTCCACTTGCCTGCCTTTGAGCAGACGGCTGTGCGGCATTGCCGACAAGCGGAAGCGTTGTTACATTTTTACTAAATGGATGTTCTGCGATTACGGGTATGCTTTTAGCAATTACTTTTTGAATATCCTTCAATTCGCCCCTCTCTTCCATATCACAAAAAGAAATAGCAATTCCTGTATTACCTGCACGTCCGGTTCTGCCAATTCTATGCACATAAGTTTCGGGCACATTGGGTAGTTCAAAATTGATAACATGCGATAATTTATCTATATCAATACCACGAGCCGCAATATCCGTAGCTACCAATACCCTTATATCCCCTGTTTTAAAATTGGTCAGAGCCTGTTGTCGGGCATTTTGAGATTTATTGCCATGTATTGCTGCGGATTCAATATTTGCTTTTCGCAATATTTTTACTATTTTGTCTGCTCCATGTTTTGTTTTTGTAAACACCAAGGCTGTTTTTATAGCAATATCCTCCAACAGATGCAATAATAAACCAGATTTATCCACTTTATTTACATAATACAAGCTCTGTGCAATGGTATCAACGGTACTTGAAACGGGTGTTACTTCAACTTTTGAAGGGTTTTTTAATAATTGATTCGCCAGGCTTTGTATTTCGGGGGGCATGGTGGCACTAAAAAAGAGCGTTTGGCGGTTTTCGGGTAATTTTGTAATTATTTTTTTTACATCATTCACAAATCCCATATCCAACATTCTGTCTGCCTCATCTAAAACAAACATTTCAATCTGTGCCAAATCAATAAAACCCTGTTTCATTAAATCTAATAAACGACCGGGGGTTGCGATGAGAACATCAACACCGCGTTTTATCAAATTGGTTTGAGGTGCTTGCGACACTCCACCAAAAATCACAGCCTGTGTAATTTTGGTATGTTTTCCGTAAGCTTCAAAACTTTTTCCTATTTGTACTGCCAATTCTCGGGTAGGGGTCAGTATCAAAGTATGGATATGTTTGCTGGTCGTTTTTTTTGTGTATATCAATTGTAGTATGGGTATGGCAAAAGCGGCTGTTTTTCCGGTGCCTGTTTGCGCGCAACCCAATAAATCTTTTCCTTCCAAAATCAGTGGTATGGCTTGTGCCTGAATGGGAGTTGGTGCGATATATCCTTCTTGATGTAATGCCCTCAAAATAGGGGCAACAATTTCTAATTTGTTAAATGCCATTATAAATTTTAAAATATGTAAGCTGGAAAGATGTTGTATGGTCTGAAGCAGCGGGGAAAATAATAATACTGATACTAAAATAATTCGTTTGTCGTGTATTTGTCGGACGATTTTAGTATAATTACCTACAAAAGGCTTACAACTTGCCTTGTTATTCGTGGGCAGGGTGCAAAGGTACAACTTTTTATGCACTAAATACTGCTAAAAAAATAATATTTGTTTTTTGCTAGCAAAATAGTATAAATAAAAAAGATTCATTCATTCGTATAGGCTGTTTATAATGCTCTATGCCTTTCGAACAAATTCGGATTTTAACGCCATTGAGCCAAACTCATCAATCTTACAATCAATGTTATGGTCACTATTAAAGTTTAATCGGATATTTTTAACTTTTGTTCCTGCTTTAATAGGTTTAGAAGAACCTTTTACAGGTAGATTTTTTATCACAACTACACTATCTCCGTTTTGGAGTTCATTGCCATTGGAATCAAAAATTTTTTCGCGTTCTGGTTGTTCAATGACTTCATCGGGATTCCACTCATTTCCACAATCAGGACAATTATATAACTCGTTTCCTATTGAGTAACCATATTGTGATTTACAAATTGGACAAGGTTTCATATTTTTTAATTTTTATATTTTATTTTTTTTATTCTGTCGGTCAGTAAAATTCTATTGTTTCTTTCTACATTATGTTTTTCATCGCGCCAATAATTTTTACTTCATTTATCATATTGTCTATTGTTTTGGTGTCGCGCGCCTACAATGAGGTATAACAAACTTATTGGCTACAACAAATAACAGGCCAGGCGACAAATCTGTCTTATTTTATTTTTTTATAACACCACCCCTTTTTTGAGTTGTTTGAGAAAATCACTGGCAAAAATAAAGTTTTCCAACTCTTCATCATCGCTGTGCAATACTTCTTTGTTGCTGCCTTCCCAGTGTTTTTCGCCTTTCCACAAAAACAGGATTTTTTCGCCCATGCTCATTACCGAGTTCATATCGTGGGTATTGACGATGGTGGTGATACCAAATTCGTGGGTTATTTCGCTGATGAGTTCGTCTATGGTGATGGCGGTTTGCGGGTCAAGACCGGAGTTGGGCTCGTCACAAAACAGGTATTTGGGCTGCATCACGATGGCGCGGGCGATACCCACCCGCTTCATCATACCGCCACTGATTTCTGAGGGAAACTTGTGGTTCGCATTGACCAAATTTACCCGTTGCAGCACATGGTTTACGCGCTCCAATTTTTCGCTGTACGTCATTTCGGTAAACATTTCCAAAGGAAACATCACATTTTGCTCCACCGTGAGCGAATCAAATAAGGCAGAGCCTTGAAACAACATGCCGATTTCTTGGCGAAGTTGTTTTTTTTCATTTTTGTTGATTTTTGCCAACGACCTGCCGCTATACAGTATATCGCCCGAATCCGGCGACAACAAGCCTATCATACATTTCATAAATACGGTTTTTCCTGAACCGCTCGCCCCAATAATCAGGCTGGTTTTTCCGGCTTCAAAAATAGTGCTGATGCCTTTCAGCACTTCTTTATCGTCAAATGATTTTCTTATGTTTTTTATTTCTATCATACAAGCAACACCTTTTTATATTCATTTTTAATTACTTCATTCTGCTTGTTTTTTTTATACCAAAGATTGCATCAAACAATCGTTGGCTTGCAGCATGTTTTCTTCTATCGTTTTTACTTCCTGTTCCAAATTAGCCAAACTTTCGCTTTCTTGTTTTAAATGAATATCCAAAGGGTCAAAATTATGGTCTAAACGCATTTTTATTTTGCGGGTATATTCTTTTACCTGTTCGTCGAGCACCATTTTTAAAGCGTTGCGCCCTTTTGTAATTTCGGCATCAAAAGCATGGAGTACTTTGCGGCGTTGAAACAACAAAGTAGCTCCTGCCAGCGACAAACCCAACGCCGTAATAATACCACCGGTTACATCAAATACCATCGCTTTTGATGAGGCGGTGAGGATAGCACCCACCAATGCCAAGCCGCCGCCCGCCGCAATGTTGGGCGCGTAATTGGATGCGGTCGGAAACAATTGTTTGTCCACAAAATTTTCCGTTTCGCTCACAAATTGCGTGTAATTGCGCTGAATGGCTTTGATGGCATCTTGGCGTTTTTCGGCAATATCGCCAAAAATTTCGTGGTTGGGCGTAAGTACCGTTTTTGTGGTTTGCATCTTCAATTCCACTATTTTCACCATCTGCTTGATGCTCTCCGAAATATCCGTCATACGGCTTTCTAATTTCGCCTGAAAATTATTTTGCAATTCTTTTTCCATACGGCGCGTCAGGTCACCGAGCCACTCTTTCACGCTCTGCTCATTCGACGAAAACAAAGATTTAAAAGAACGACCTGCCAAACTGAAAAAATTTAGACCTTCGGCAAATTCGTGGCGCGTGTTGGTGGTGATGCGGTCGTAATCCTGCAATAAATCTTTCACCATTTCATCAATGCGCTGATACGATTTTTGCTCCTGCTCGTCCATAGCACTGTGGATTTCGTTGCGAAATTGTTGGTCGGCTTGCCATTGTTGGCGGCGCACAGCAATGCCGTCTTCCACCGAGTTTAGAATGCGCTTGCCCGTGGCAATATTGCTCTCCAACTTCATTTTGTAGCTGTTGCCGCCCGTGATATTGTCGTAAATATAAGCACGCAAAGCCTGAAAACCGCTATGGAGTGCGTAGCCCTCCTGTTCCATTTTTGCCGATACCGCAAATACTTTCGGGTCGGCGATGCCCTTGCTTTGTGCCTGTTTGATAACGCCCTGCCGGTTGATTTCCAAGTCGTCGGGGTTCATCAAATCGGCTTGCTGCAATACAAAAATCACTTTTTTGTGCCACTCCTGATGAATAAAATCAAAAAACTCCCACGCCGACTGGCGATAAGGATTTTTGGCTTCAAATACAAAAACGATGAGGTCGCTGTGCGGCACAAAACGCTCCGTAATTTCCTGATGTTGTGCCGAAATGGTGTTCGTACCCGGCGTATCCACAATAGCGATGTGTTTGAGGATTTCTACGGGCAGCGTTATTTTTTTGAGGTGCGGCGTAATAGAAAAAGTTTCTTCCTGCGCTCCATATACAATTTGCTGCACAGTATCGGTGCAGGGGTCGGGAGCTACTTTGCATATATCCTTGCCCGTCCCCAACAGCGCATTGATAAAACTGCTTTTTCCCGCTTTCACTTCGCCTACAATCACAAACAAAAAAGGCTCGCCGAGTTTGGAAGCAATATCTTCTACGGTGCGGCTCATCGCTTCATTGCCTATATTTTGTGTAATGCGGCGCAAATGGCGGAAAATAGTTGCCACTTGCGTTTGGCATACTTGTAATTGCGGATGAAAAATAATATTGTCGCTCACAAGCGTTGAATTGTTTTTTTTTGTTGTATGTGTTGCAATGATATGCAACGAAAACACAAAAGTAGCGATAAAAATTCCTTTTTTGTATCTTACTGCCAACTTTGTTTCCCCTCCCAATATCTCATTTGTTAATCTATTAGGGGTTTTAGAAAATTCTTATATTTAATTAATTGCAAATGCCAACGCTCATTTATTGACGATTTATTCTAATATGATTATCATTCAAAGTTTAGTACCACCAAAATATCAAAGTCAATTTTCAAAACAGCCGCAATTAAAATTGTCAAAGGCAATAAAAAAAACCGCCGATAGTTATTTCAACCATCGGCGGGTTTGGATATAAAATCCTAATATTATTATTTACATCAAAAATGATGATTAATGTCCTTTTTCAATTCTTTGATAAAAGTACCGTCAGCACCAAACAACAATACTGTTTTTTTTGCCTTCGCTATCTACCACTACTACTACATATTCACCTGCTTCTGTAACACCGGCTTTGTCAATAGTGCTTCCTGCATAGTTGGCAGCTACATAATCTGTAACGGTAGCGGGCAAAGTAGCTATATCAATCGGAGTAGGCTTTGGGTGGTTAGCACCGCCAAAGTGTGGTTTGCCTTCTTGTAAGAAAACGCCGTTGGCATCAAAAATCAAAATAGTCGGTTTGCCTGTTCCGGTAGATACGGCTACGATAAAGTTTCCGTTATCGGCAACTGCTGCATTTGAAACCGTAGCACCTGCATAATTGGCAGCTACATAGTCTGTAACGGCTGCCGGCAAGGTAGTTACATCAATCGGAGTAGGTTTTGGAGGGTGGTTGCCGCCATTGCCTTGTCCGTTGCCACCACCGAAATGTGGTTTGCCCTCTTGTAAGAAAACGCCGTTGGCATCAAAAACCAAAATAGTCGGTTTACCTGTTCCGGTAGATACTGCTACTATAAAGTTTCCATTATCAGTAACTGCGGCGTGTTCAACAGTAGCACCTGCATAATTGGCAGCTACATAATCTGTAACAGCTGTCGGCAAAGTAGCTACATCAATCGGAGTAGGTTTTGGAGGGTGGTTGCCGCCATTGCCTTGTCCGTTGCCGTGTGGTTTGCCTTCTTCTACAAAAACACCGTTGGCATCAAAAATCAAAATAGTCGGTTTACCTGTTCCGGCAGATACGGCTACGATATAGCTGCCGTCATCCGTAACTGCTGCATGCTGGATAGTTGTACCGGCATAGTTGGCAGTAATATAATCCGTAACAGCAGCCGGCAAAGTGGCTATATCAATCGGGGTTGCTTTTTTACCAACTTCAGAAGTTGAATAATCGGCAACAGCGGCAGCTGCTAAACTTTGACCGCTAAACTCCTCTTTTTGGCAAGAAGACATAAATGCTACAGAAGCAATTAAGCTTACAAACAATAATTTGCGCATTTTTTAAAATGTTTTTTTTAAAATGTTTAAGAATAAATTAATTAGCTTACAAAAAGAGGTATCTGTTAAATGCGATAATTTTGAATTTATTAAAATGAATAAATCAAATGAACATCACAAATGTACTTCACACTTTTTTAGCTAAAAAATTAAGTCGGTAAAAGTATGTATTGTGTCGGTAAAAATCAAATTGTATGCCGAAACCATCTATATTCCACCCGTACTGCCACAAATATAGGTTGTTTTTTCAATATTTTGCTATAAAATAAAGGGGATAAAAAAAACAACACCTGCCTGATAAGTGCGATTCTAACGTATATTTTTGCTGTCCAAAGCACGGCGATAACGCTGTGCATTGAGGATATGCTCATCATAAGTGGTGGCAAAGTTGTGATACATTGAAAAATCTTCTTTGGCACAGAAAAAATAATAGTCGTGTTCTTCGGCGTTGAGTACGGCATCAATGGCGCGCTGCGAAGGAAAACGAATGGGCGTGGGCGGCAATCCGGCGTATTTATAAGTATTGTAGGGCGAATCAATGGAAAGGTGCTCCGAAGTGATGCGCTTGAGGTCAAAATTGCCTACGGCAAAGCGGACGGTGGGGTCGGCTTGCAAGGGCCAGCCTTTGCGCAAGCGATTCAGATATACACCGGCTATTTTTTCTTTTTCTTCGTTGTGGTAGGCTTCTTCTTCTACAATAGATGCGAGCGTAAGCACTTCCATTTGGGTCATTTTTTGATTTTCTGCTTTTTGCAGACGCTCCTTTGTCCAGAATTTCTCATACACACCCTGCATTTTATCCAACAATTTATTGGGCGATATATTCCAATATATTTCGTAGGTGTTGGGTATGAGCATCGTCATAACATTGTCAGGGGTGCGCTGATAAGTAGTTGCCAAAAAAAGGCTGTCTTGTAAAAGGCTGTCGAGTGTGGCGGCATTGATGTCTGTTTGTGCTGCTACTGCTTTGCTCCAATCGCTTAGGCTGCGGATATGGTCGAGGGTGAGCGACACGGGATCCTGACTGCCGCTGCGCAATTTTTGGATAAGGGAGCGATTGCTCATCGCATCGGCAATGAGATAATGCCCCGACTTCACGTTGCTGTCAAATTTCATCAGGCGGGCGAGGCGGCGAAAAGACTTTTCATCTTTTAATAATTGCTTGCGCTCCAAGCTATCCATTAAAGTTTCAAAAGTGCTGTTGCGCGGCACATACAAAGACTGCGGCTTGCTATCCGAAGTATGTGTATTGGGCGCGTACAACAGGCGATAGCCCATAAAAAAAGCCACACCTGCCAACAGCAGCAGCAGTAATATCAAAAATCCAATTATTTTTTTAAAAGAAGTTTTCATAAAACCGATAAGCGTGTATTTTTATTCAGCCTATATAAATTAAGGAGCCGCAAAGATATATTGCAAGGAGCAAGCATAAAAATTTAAGTGCAATATTTTAAAAATACCGCCTCAGTTTGCCGTTGAGGTGTGCAGGCAATTCAGTTTATACAGTTGAAAACAGCGATAAAAGTCTTTATTTTTATTCAAGATAAGAATAATCTGACGGCAGGAGGCAGTATCGTAATTGAGGAGTTTAAAAATAGCGGTATCGGTAAGAAAAAGTAAAAATATCTGCTCAATGTCTTCAGGGCTGAATGTTTTGCAGACGATGTAGGTACTTGCGGGCGACTGATACAACTGAAAATGCTGCAGTTGTTGTATATAATTTTGTGTGGGGTAAGCTGTGCAATAGTTGCGAAAAATGCGGTTGCGGTCGGCTTGCATACTCATTGAATCTGCCTACTGTTTTGGCTTCTGGGTGAAAACGAGTCCACGAAAGCAAATGTTTCAAAGGAGCAAAGTCGTATTGCAAAAAAAGCCGTACATACCAATCAAAATCCATTGTAAAATGCAAATCCTCATCTAAACCGCCGAGTGTTGCCAGAGCTTCGCGCTTGAAAAATGCCGTCGGCTGAGGAAAACAACTCCCCGCAAAATAGCGGTGCGGCAGCCCTTGTGTGTGTCCAAAACGCAGGCGATTTCTGATGTGGTCGCCGAACTCCACCGTTCCACCGTAACATAATATTTCGTGGCGTTGTGAGGTATTGTACCATTGCGCTACTCGCATCAAAGCTCCTTCGTACAATAAATCATCGCTGTTGAGCCAATTCACGAGGTCGCCGCTTGCCAGCCGCAAACCCTTGTTGATAGCCTCCGACTGTCCGCCGTCTTTTTCGATAATCAAATGTTTAAAATATCGGGCATATCGCTGCAAAATACTGATGGTTTCGTCTGTGCTGCCGCCGTCCACCACAATACACTCCAAATTCGGGTATTGCTGCTGCCATACCGATTGCAAAGTAGCTTCTAGATATTTTCCCTGATTAAAACTGGGAATAATGAGCGAAATAGTAGGATAATGGTCTGCCATAAAATGTTTTTTTCAAAGTAACACATAAAATTAACGCTATTTTTGTCTATATCGCCTTATCTTGGCATTTTTATTTCAAAAAAACTCGTCTTTTTTTATGTTGAGCATTACTTTGATACTAATTATTATTACTGCCGTAGTGTCGTTGTTGGCTTTCTCTAATCAAAATTTACTGCAAAAATTTATTCTATACCCCTACCTGATGGCGCGAAAATCCGGCGAATGGCATCGTTTTATTTCTTCGGGTTTTTTGCACGGCAGCTTGGGTCATTTACTCATTAATATGTTTGTGCTGTTTTCTTTCGGTTCGCAGGTGGAGCAATATTTTATACAATCTTTCGCTTATGGAAAAGCGGCTTATATTATATTGTATCTCAGTGCTTTGGTGGCTTCCTCTTATCCGTCCTACCTTCGCGAGCGAAATAATACCGCTTACCGTGCTTTGGGAGCATCGGGAGCGGTGGCGGCGATATTATTTTCCTTCATTTTATTTGACCCTTTGCAGGGAGTATATATAATGTTTATTCCTATTGCTATTCCGGCAGTTATTTTCGGTGCGTTGTATTTGGGCTACGAGTATTACGCTTCGCGTCAAGATGCTGACGGTATCGGGCACGATGCTCATTTTTTCGGGGCAGTGTATGGATTGTTGTTTACGATTGCTGTTGTTCCTTCGGTGGTGCCTCATTTTATCGGTACTATCCGCAGTGCTTTGGGATAATAGTTTTTTATTATTGCTCAATATTTTAATGATATAAATCAGCGAAATTTCTTTTTTTATATAACAAATCGCCCTGAAAAGTTTGCGAATTTTTCAGGGCGATTTGTTTTTTGTCGGGTTATATTTGCTTTATAAAGCCTCTGCCACTACTTCCTGCACTTCGGGCAGCATGCGACGCATCAAACCTTCGATGCCGGCTTTGAGCGTAACCGAAGAAGAAGGGCAGCCGCTACAAGCTCCCTGCATACCGAGTGTGAGGATTCCGTTTTCAAATTTTCGGAAAATGATAGCACCTCCGTCCATTTCAACGGCGGGCTGTACGTATTTTTTCAATAATTCTTTGATGCGTACCACTGTTTCGCTGTCGCCCTGCGCTGCTTCGTTGTCGTAGGCGGTGCGCACGGCAGAGTCGGCGGCGGCGGATACGATTTTGTCGGGCAATACGGCGGCGTGGTCGGCGGCGACAAAATTTTTGAGCAACTCTTTAATCGTAGGAATCAACTCAAACCAGTCGTTACCGGCTTCTTTGGTGACGGTGACAAAATTATTGGCAATAAAAACTCCTTTCACAAAAGGCAAACCAAACAATTCCTGCGCCAATGGCGATGCTTCAAGATGGCTGTCGCGACTCGGAAAATCAATGCTGTTTTGCGGAAAAAGCATATAATTTGCCACAAATTTCATGGTTTCGGGATTAGGAGTAGCTTCGGTATAAAGGCTCACAATTTTGCGCACGCTTGGTGCAGCAGTTTCGTTGTTTATCATATAGTTGTGTATTATTGCACAAAATTCGCTATTTATTTTGTATCAACATACAAGGCGGCAGAAAGTTTTTTTGAGATAAAAATCGTGTATCTTTATTCTGCAAACAAGATTTATGCCCTTTTTGGCACGTACATACTAAAATAAAAAAATAATCATGATTCCAAGCCCCTCAAATGTTCGTAAGACAATCTTCGTTTCCATTATATTTTTTGTAGCTGGTTTTTATGGTTTTAAATAACTCCAAAAACAAGAATGAATATGACAAGGCAACAGGAATAATTGAATATTTTGACAAGAAATTTCAGCATCTTCCAGTAAGAGACAAAGAGGATTTTCGGTACTTAAAAATTAACTCCTATCCATATATTTTTGAAATCTATAAATCCAACAGCGAACCAACCCAAAAGACACTTGACGATTTGAAAGTTGGTGATAAAATCGACATTTATTATTACGAAACACCTGATGCCATAGAAGATGAATTGAATAGATTTGCTCAGTTTATTGACCACGAAGGAGTTTCCTGTTTTATTCGCAATGGGTTTAAAAAACAAATGGGATTCGCAATTATTGGACTAACTATATTGTTTGATATTATGATGTTTTGGTTATGGAAGAAAGGGAAATTACCCTGGTAAAAAACAAGAAACAGCATAAAAAAACAAGTTATCATATTTAGCTAAAATAATTTTTATCGCTGCCCGAATGAGGCTTTAACCCCTTTTTTGTACAATGCTTTTCTATCCTTACCAAAACCTCGCTTTTGAAAGTACCCGACCACTTTAATATAATTATAGAAAAAAATTACTCAAACTTTCTTTATTTTGCAAAAACATCATAAAAGTAGTTTAAACAGGTTCATTGTCTCATGCTTATCAGCCCTTTAGATTTTGGTTTACAACAATTGTTTCAGCAATGGAGCAACAGCCCTTTGCTCAAAGCCGTAGCACTGCCTTCGTCTGGTTCGCCGCGCCGCTATTTCAGGATTTTTGCCGAAAATGGCACACACGTTCTCGGTGTTATCAACGCCGACCACCGCGAAAATAAGGCTTATATCACCATGACCGAACATTTCAACGCACAAGGGCTGCCCGTGCCGCATATATTCGCCTGTGCTCCTGATGCTTCGGCGTATTTGGTGGAGGATTTGGGCGATACGAGTTTGTACTCCCTGCTCACCGCTTCCAAACAGCAAAACGGCGCAGCTTTTACCGATGATTTTATCCCTTTATATGAGCAAGTGCTGCGCAGCCTCATTACTATTCAGCGCAAAGCCGCCGAAAAACTGCCCGACTCCGCTTATTACCCCAAAAGTTGCTTCGACCGACAGGCGATTTTGTGGGATTTGAATTATTTTAAATATTATTTTCTCAAATTTGCTCATATTCCTTTTGACGAACAAGCCTTAGAAAACGATTTTGAACGCTTTGCCGATTGGCTTTTGGAGGGCGATAATGATTATTTTGTGCATCGAGATTTTCAGAGCCGAAATATTATGTTGTTCAATAACGAGCCGTATTTTATTGATTATCAGGGTGGTAGAAAAGGTGCATTGCAATATGACGTAGCTTCTTTGCTGTTTCAGGCGAAAGCCGAAATTCCCGAACATACTCGCGCCCGCCTTTTGGATTTTTATATCGCCGAAATGCAACAATACCTTCCCTTAGATACCGCCTCTTTCAAAAAACGCTACTATGGGTATGTGTATTTTCGCTTATTCCAAACACTCGGTGCTTATGGCTTGCGCGGATTATTTGAGCGCAAAAGCCATTTTTTACAGAGTATTCCGCCGGCTTTGGATAATCTGGCGTGGCTGCTCCAACAAGTTCCTTTGGAGCATACTTTTCCGACTTTGCAAAAAGTGCTGGAGCAATTAGCCGCCGACAAAGTATTGCGAAAAATGGGCGTAGCCGAGCCGCCCGCTTCGGCTTTGTGTGTGAGCATTTACAGTTTTTCGTACAAGCGCGGCATTCCCGACGACCCTTCGGGAAATGGCGGCGGCTTTGTGTTTGATTGTCGCAGCATACTCAATCCCGGGCGAAAAGCGGAGTATCGGCACTTTACGGGCAAAGATACCTGCGTGATAGAGTATTTAGAGCGCGAATGTTCGGTGGAAGAGTTTTTGCAGCCGGTGTTTCGTCTCGTCGATCAATCGGCGCAAAACTACATGGCGCGGGGTTTCAGTAATTTGATGGTGTGTTTCGGCTGCACCGGCGGGCAGCACCGCTCGGTGTATTGCGCCGACCGCCTCGCACAGCACCTGCAAAATAAATTTAACCTCGCCGTGCGCGTACAGCACATAGAGCAGGAAATCAAAAACTGGGTGAATTGATTTTTTTTGTAAAAAATATTTTTATTTTATATAAAATATAATTTACTGAATTTCAAAATATTAATACTTATTTTATTTAATTTTTCATCAATACTTATTCGGCTTCTTGCAGCCACTGCGCACCATATTTTTCTACTAAAATATCATCGTAATAATCCGACTTTTTAAGCAAATCGGAAATAAGCGTAGTGCCGCTTTGACGGTTGAGATATTTATCAAAAATAATAAACGACAATAGAATATGCTGTTGCTCTACACTAAAAAAAAGTCCTTCCAACTCGCTATTTTGTCGCAAAAGATACTCATATAAATGCACAATGTTTTGGCGTGGCAACCGACACAAACGCGCATCGCCGATGATAAAATTGCTGCTTTCGGAATAGCTGATTTCTATACGGGCAGTGCCTTGTTTTAAGTGCCATTGATACAAACCCCGCCGCGCCAGCCGCACATCTTTTCCTATCCCCGACAAAATATCCTCTATCAGACGAGCAATGCCCGCCACTTGATAATCGTTGATTTTCGGAAACTCTATCTTAGAGCCGCAATGCGGGCAATAATCATCGTGTACTTCGCTCAACAGCACCAAATTACTACAAGATTCGCAGCGTTGGGCGGCTTCGAGGCGGCTAAATTTTTGTATTCCTGCAAGCACAGGCGCAAATAATCTACGGGTAAGGCAAAACCCAGATTATCGCCGTTTTGAATGATAAAAGTATTGACTCCGATAACCTGCCCCTCCGCATTTAACCAAAGGACCACCGCTATTTCCGGGATTAATGGCTGCGTCTATCTGCACATAATTTAATCCGTTGAACAATCGTTTGGCTTTGGAAATACTGCCTTGTGTCGCCGTAAATTTTAAGTCGTAGGGGTGTCCGAATGCCAGCACCCGCTCCCCTTCTTTCATGTTGTTGTCGGGTGCCAATTCTATGGTAGGAAGTTGGACATCAATATCGGCGGGCACTTCTATAAATGCCAAATCGTACAAAGGGTCGTAATACAGAACGTGTACCAAAGTCGCCGGAAAATCATCGCCGTTTATTACCACTTCGGCATTCCCTTTTACAACATGATAATTGCTGATAATAAGATGATATTCGGCGATATAAAATCCTGTTCCATTGCCTTGTGGTGTAGATATTTGAATGATGGCTCTTTTGTATTTTCCTATAATCGTGTGCATAATCAATTAGCAATAAGCGTTTTGAATGTTTTTGGTTTTTAATGATGTAAAAAGAAAAGTGCGTTTTTTTTTAAATAATGAAGCAATTATATCTTTATTTATGATACCTGACGGCATAAAAAATCAAGCACAACTTGTGTAAAAATCTGCGGGGCATCGGCGTGTACCCAGTGCGAAGCTCCCGCCACTTCCACTAATTCGGCACGCGGAAAATGATGCAAAATAACGGGCATATCTTCCTCGGCAACAATGTATTGCGCCGAGTTGCCGCCTTTGATAAACAACACCGCACCGCCGTATTCATCGTAAGGCGACAGAGGATTTTCCACTATATTTCTGTATTCTTTTTGAAGCAGCGGCACATTGGCTTTCCAGCGATAATTGTCCTGCGGGGTGCGCTCTAAATTCTTCAACAAAAACAACAATTCGTCGGTGTTGGTAATATATTGCTGCAATTGCGCTTCTGCGGCTTTGCGTTGGGTCAGCTGTGCCAAATCTACACTGAGCAGTGCTTTGAAAACATAATCGTGGCGGTCGGGGTAAGGTTTTGGAGCAATATCCGCTACTATCAGTGCTTGTGTGTATTCGGGATAATGAACGGCAAACAGCATCGCCACTTTGCCACCCATAGAGTGCCCCAAAAGTGCGGCTTTCGGAATTTGCTGTGCTTGCATCAGTTCCCAAATATCGTGCGCCATCGCTGCTTGCGTCATTTCTTCGCTGTGCGGCGATTTGCCGTGATTGCGCAAATCTACCGCCCACACACAAAATCCTGCAGCAGCTATATCTTTGGTTATCAGTTGCCAATTGTCTAACATACCCAATAATCCGTGCAAAATAATGAGATGTCCCCTGTTGGTGTGGCGGTCGCCGTATTGTTTAAAATGCAGTTTCACAAAATGTGCGGTGATAAAATTGAATGTAAAAAAACTAAAAAAATTTACGAAATAAACGCAACAATATATTGATGAGCAGCGATAGTAGTAGCAGGGTTGTAAGCGGAAAATAAAAACTAAAATTATCCCGTTCGTAACGAAAATCCCCCGGCAAGCGACCTATCCACGAGAGTTTTTCGCCAAAAAAATAAAAAACAATGCCCAGCAGCAGTACCAAACTGCCTGTGAGTATCATTAATTTTGCGTTTTCTTGCATGTGCATCTGTAATATCTCAACAACAAAGATAATATTTAATCTATAAGTTTAGTTTATTCTCAAAATACCTTGGCAATCAGTTTTGTTTTTCCTGTTGCTCTAAATAAAACCGATAATTGATATGCCCTGACGATTTGTTTTATCTGTCAATTTATGTCAATACATCAGTATATTTTAAATATCCGCATATTTATCATTAATATTGCAACCTTTAAATAAAAAACATTTTATTCACACTTCACTTCTTTTATTTTATTAAAATAGTTTTTATGAAATTTTTTTATCGCGTATATATCTGTTTTACGCTTTTGTTAAGCACTACCTTGTGGGCGCAAGATTATAATATAGAAAAAACCGCTTTTCACCCCTTTTATCTAAATGGTGTATTTTCGGGAATGAGCAACCTCTGGGGACTTACCGATGAAAACGGGCGCGAGTATGTCATTGCGGGTTTAAATCTGGGTACTGCCATTGTTGATGTCACCGACCCCTACAATCCGCAGGAAATTTATGTAGTACCCGGTGCTAATTCCTTGTGGCGCGAACCCAAAAGCTATGGTCAATATGCTTATATGGTGGACGATGAAGCGGGCGAGGGCTTGTTGATTTTGGATTTGACCAAAGCCCCCGATACCATCTCCCACGTTTTTTGGACAAATCTGCCCGACGGCGAAACACTCACTCAATGCCACACTCTTTTTATTGACGAAGCAGGCGGTTTTGCTTATTTGTTCGGCTGCTCGCAAATGACAGACGGTGCCATTATTCTGGATTTAAAACAAGACCCGATGAACCCTACTGTGGTCGGTGTTCACGATTACAAATATATCCACGACGGCTTTGTGCGCAACGACACCCTGTGGGCGGCGCAAATCAACAATGGCACAGTAGCCGTATTTGATGTAAGCGATAAAAACAACTCCCAACTGCTCGCCGAATTTGCTACTTCCAGCAATTTTTCGCATAATTGCTGGCTCTCCGACAATGGCAAATATTTATTTACCACAGACGAAGTAAGCGGTGCTTTTATTGATGCCTATGATGTGAGCGATTTAAGTGACATCAAACGTATTGACCAAATACAAACTAGCCCGGGGTCGGGTGTAATACCGCACAACACTTATGTAGTAAATACAGATTTTTTAGTAACTTCTTATTACCGCGATGGTGTCACCATTCACGATGCCACCTATCCCGACAATTTGGTGGAAGTGGGAAAATTTGATACTTCGCCGCAATGGGAAGGCGATGGATTTAACGGTGCTTGGGGCGTGTATGCTTATTTCCCTTCGGGTACTATTGTGGCTTCGGATATGGAACTCGGCTTATATGTGCTGAAACCCACCTACAAAAAAGCCGCTAATTTAATTGTACAGGTAAAAGATGTTTTCAACAATGCGCCGCTTTTCGGTGCTACTGTGGATATTGCGGAAGAAGACATGAACAAAATAACCGATGTGTTCGGAAAAGCAAAATTTGGGTTTTTGCAAGATGATACCCTCATTGTGAGCATCAGCAAAGACAACTACGAAACGGTGCTGGCAGAGGCAATCGTAAAAACAGGCGAACAAAATATTTTAGAAATAGCACTTGAAGCACCCGGCGCATTTTATGGCAAATTAAAAGTAGTTGATGAAAATTTTGAACCCGTAGAAGGGGCACAAGTTTATATCAGCAACGGCAACCGCGAACAAAGCTCCACCTCCAATACCAACGGCGAAGCGATGTTTTATTTTACGGAAATGCAGGAATGGTCGGTATGGGCGGGCAAATGGGGCTACAACACTCACAGCGAAGCCATCATTTTTGAAGAAAGCACCACTTCTTTTCCGGTGATACAATTAACAAAAGGTTATTATGACGACTTTTTGTTTGATTATGGCTGGAGTATCAGCGGCGATGCTACTTCGGGTAAGTGGGAGCGCGAAACACCCGTAGGCACACAAAGCAACACGAACAATTATTTTAATCCGAATGTAGATGCAGACGATGATTTCGGAACGGTTTGCTACACCACCGGCAATGGTGCCGATGTAGTAAGTGCCGATGATTTGGACAATGGTTTTACTTTGCTCACTTCGCCCGTTTTTGATTTAAGCACTTACAACGACCCGCATCTTTCTTTTAAAACTTGGTTTGCCAACGGCGGCGGTCAGGGTACTCAGCCCAACGACTCTTTGCAAATACGCCTTTCCAACGGCTCTGAAACAAAAACTTTGTACATCGCCCATAGCAACACAGCGCAAAGTATGTGGGTGGCGCATCAGGTGCGCATCAAAGACTTTTTAACACCCACCGCCACCATGCACATCGAAGCATATACCGCCGACAGCGACCCGGGGCATTTGGTAGAAGCCGCTTTTGACCGCTTTGCAGTGGCAGACTCCGGTGCTATCAGCGGCTTGCTCCCCGATTTGGATTTAAACATACAAATATCGCCCACCATCAGCAGCGATAAAGTATATGTAAACATACAAACTCCGCAGCACAGCCCTTTTTCCGCCGATGAAATGTATATACAACTCACCAACATGGAAGGAAAAATAATGGCTATATTGCCTTTGCAAACAACACAAACCATTATATACACTGCTGCTTATCCGGTGGGTGTGTATCATGTGCAGATTAAAAACAAACAAGGAAAAAATCTGTATAATACTTTGATAATGAAACAGTAGTAAAAGAAAGCAATAGCTTTCTACACATTTACACATCATTTATTTTTTTACGGACAAAAAAATATTTATATTTATTATCATATAAAATCGTATGAAATATCTCCTTTGCACCCTGTTAAATTTTTCGTTGTTGCAAGTGGCAACTATGGCACAAACACCAAGCACTGACAGCCTCCGCTATCCCGCCGCACGCCGCGATGAAACCGTAAAAGACGACTACTTCGGCACTGCTGTCACCGACCCCTATCGTTGGCTTGAAGACGAAAACAGCAACGAAACCAAAAATTGGGTAGAAGCCCAAAATAAAGTTACTTTTTCGTATTTGGATAAAATCCCCTTTCGGGCAGCTATGAAAGAACGTATGACCGAAGTGTGGAATTTTCCGAAAGAATCAGCCCCGCACAAAGCAGGTGCTTATTACTATTATTTCAAAAATAACGGCTTGCAACCGCAAAGCATTATGTACCGCAAAAAAGGCTTGGCAGGTACGGAAGAAGTATTTTTTGACCCCAATATCCTTTCCAAAGATGGCACTACTTCTATGGCAGAATGGTCTTTTTCAAAAGACGGACGTTATTTTGCTTTTTCTGTTTCGCAGGGCGGCTCCGACTGGCGCGAAGTACGCATCATAGATGCCGAGCACAATACGCGCTTGCCCGACCACCTCACCGATATTAAATTTTCGGGAATGGCTTGGTATGGAAACGGCTTTTTTTACAGCCGCTATCAACGCGCCGAAAGCCGGAAAAGAACTCTCCGATAAAAATGAATTTTGCAAAATTTATTACCATAAAGTAGGCGATATGGAGCAGACGCAAGATGTGCTGGTGTATGAAGACCAAAAACACCCTTTGCGTACTTTTGGCGCATACCTCACCGATGACGAACGCTACTTGCTGATTTCAGTATCCGAAGCCACCGAATACAATATGTTGTATGTAGCCCGCAGTGATGCGTGGAAACAGGGTTTTACACCCATTATTGAAGATTTTAAAAGCAACGTGAATGTAGTGGGCAATGACGGTGATGATTTGTTGCTCCTCACCGACCGCAATGCACCCAACCAGAAAGTGGTGCGCGTTGCCGCCGCCGCACCCGCCGAAAAAAACTGGAAAACCCTCATCGCCGAAAGCGACAAACCCTTGGCGGCGGTGTATATGGCGGGCGGTAAAATGATTGCACAATACATGGAAAATGTAAGCGACCGCTTGTATGTATATGATTATCAGGGTTCGCGCCTTCATACCGTCGAATTGCCCGGAGCCGGCACAGTGGGCGCACTCAATGCCAAACACGACCAAGATGAAGTATTTTATACTTTCACCTCCTACATCTATCCGTCCACTATTTTTCGGTATGATATGAAAAGCGGCACTTCCGAAATTTACCGCAAATCGCAGGCAAAATTCAACCCTGATGAGTACGAAAGCAAGCAGGTATTTTATCCTTCCAAAGACGGCACCAAAATTCCTATGCTCATTACGCACAAAAAAGGAGTGGTTTTAGATGGCAATAATCCGGTGCTATTGTATGCCTACGGCGGCTTTAATATTTCGGTAAAACCTCAGTTTGATGTATCAAAATTAGTGTTTTTGGAAAATGGCGGCGTATATGCCGTTGCCAATTTGCGCGGCGGCAGCGAGTACGGCGAGGCGTGGCACAAAGGCGGTATGTTGCTCAACAAACAAAATGTATTTGATGATTATATCGCCGCCGCCGAATATCTTATCGCCCAAAAATATACCAATTCACAACGCCTTGCCATTTCGGGTCGCAGCAACGGCGGCTTGCTCGTGGGTGCTACAATGGCTCAACGCCCCGAACTTTTTAAAGTGGCACTACCCGCCGTGGGCGTGATGGATATGTTGCGCTACGAAAAATTTACCATTGGCTGGGCTTGGGCTGGCGAATACGGCTCTGTGGCAGAAAAAGAGCATTTCAACAATATTTTCAAATATTCGCCTTTGCATAATCTCAAAAAAGGAACACACTATCCGGCTACTTTGGTGACCACCGCCGACCACGACGACCGCGTAGTACCCGCACACAGCTACAAATTTGCAGCAGCCCTGCAACACGCACATCAAGGTGATAATCCCGTACTTATCCGCATTGATACCAAAGCCGGACACGGCTACGGCAAATCTACGCAACAATATATAGAAGAAAACACCGATATTATGAGCTTTGTATTTTATAATTTAGGAATGACACTAAAAAAATAATATAACCATATAAGCAAATAAAAAAGCGGCGAATCCAATATCCGAATTCGCCGCTTTTTTATATAAATGCCAAGTACAATTACACGATTTTATAAATTTCCATTATTTTTTGTAAAAGTTTAGGAAAATCAATTTTTAAGTCAATGATTTTACCGCTATAAATATCAAATACCCAGCCGTGTACCTGCAAGTTTCTTTCGTTGTAGGCTCTTTGTATTACGGCAGTTTTTACTAAATTAATACATTGTTCCTGCACATTAAGTTCTATAAGGCGATTATAGCGTTGGTCTTCCTCTTTTATGGCATCGAGTTCATCTTGATGAATACGATATACATCGCGGATATTGCGCAACCAAGGGTTGAGGATACCCAAATCAGCCGACTGCATCGCCGCTTTTACGCCGCCACAACCATAGTGCCCACATACTACAACATGGTTTACTTTGAGATGATCCACCGCATAATTTATCACCGACATGGCATTGAGGTCAATAGAAATAACCATATTGGCGATATTGCGATGAATAAATACCTCCCCCGGTTCTGCCCCCATCAAATCTTCGGCTGTTACGCGGCTGTCGCTGCAACCGATGTAAAGAATTTCCGGCTTTTGCCCCTTGGATAAATTGCGAAAATAATCTGGGTTTCTGGTTAATTTTTCAGCAATCCACGCTTCATTATTACTGAAAATTTTTTCAAAATTAATCATAGAAATACCAATTGAGGGTTAAATAATGTATTGTTGTTTTTAAGTTGATTTTGCCCAATAAAAAAGGATATTATATAAGAGCAACTGAATGAAAACCGCTGCCCCCGCCCCACTCCATTTTTATAGCCACTGTTGCTCAATTCTTCCCAAATACACAACAACATTCGGAATATCTGTTCTGTTCGCTAAGTGTGCACCTACATTCGGGTAAAGATGCACCTGCTCCAACGCTTGCACAGGCAACCACACCACGCGCTGCGCCGAAGTGTGTTCGGGATTGAGTACAGGTGCGCCCTGCAAACGTATTCCGCCAAAAATACAATGCAGCACCGCTTCTTTCTGAGGCAGTTGAACTTCGCCGCAAACCAACAAAGAACTCACCGCCACCGAAATGCCCAACTCCTCCATACATTCGCGCTGTACGGTGCGGCGCAGGCTGCTGTCGCTGCTTTCTACACCGCCGCCGGGCAATGCCAACACTATTTTTCCGTCATACACATATTCCATCAACAATATTTTTTCGTCTTCTATCAATGCCAAAGCTGCTCTTATTTTCATAATTGTATTTTTTTCTATATGCAATATAATCTAACGCCAACTATTGATTATCAATTTACTTTTAATCAATAATTGCAACGTTTTTCTATATGATGATTGATAAAAACAAAGCGTTTTTTATTTCCTTTCTTCGGAATAATGCACTTCTTTCACCAGCAAAGTCAATACGGCGGCTATCACCAACAAAGCACCGCCGAGCATCACCGCCGACAGCGAATTGCCGTTTAGTATATTTTTCATCACAAATCCGAAGGCAAGTGCGGCAATAATTTCAGGGATAACAATAAAAAAATTAAAAATTCCCATAAAAACGCCCGTTTTGTCTTTAGGCAACGCCGGAGCCAACATTGCATAGGGCATTGATAAAATACTCGCCCACGCAATACCCACACCTATCATGGAAAATATCAGTCCGTTGGCACTGCCCACAAAGCCCACCGAAAACAAACCCACCGCGCCACAGAGCAAACACAGCGCGTGTGTACGTTTTTTGCCGATGTTCTGAGCGATTTTTTCTAAGACAAAAGCAAATAAAAAAGTAGCTGCCGAATACACCGCAAACATCAATCCGCCCCAAGCTGCCCCTTCTTTGTAGAGTGGCGATTGCGGGTCGGGGGCTTTGAAAATATGCGTGGCTACGGCATCGCCGAAATAAAACCACATCAAAAACAATCCGGGCCAGGTAAAAACTGCACCAATGCCAACTGTTTCATCGTAGGCGGCATGTGAAAAATATTATGCACAATTTCGGAAAAACCCTTGGCAAGTGAAGTGCCCAAACTGCTGTTTTGTTGTTCGCGGCGAAAAGCCTCCACATCGGCGGGCGGGTATTCTTTTGTGGTAAAAATAGTGTAAAACACCGCACCCAAAAAAGCAATCGCTCCGAGATAAAAGGAGTATTTTACGGTGAGTGGAATGGTATCGCTGCTACTGTCGGCAATGCCTACTTTTGCCAGCAACCAAGGGCAACGCCGAAGCAATGACCGCCCCAAACCAATAAAAAACTCTGCATCGTAAAGCCGGTGGTCTGCTGCTCTTCGGGCAACATATCTGCCACAAAAGCACGAAACGGCTCCATCGTAATGTTGATAGAAGCATCTAAAATCCACAACAAGCCCGCCGCCATCCAAAGAGTGGAAGAATTAGGCATCAGTATTAAACCCAAAGAAGCCAAAATAGCACCAACCAAAAAATAAGGTTTTCGTCTGCCCAGCACATTCCAAGTGTGGTCGCTCATGTAGCCGATAATGGGCTGCACCAACAATCCGGTGAGCGGAGCTGCCAACCACAAAAGCGGCAATTCATCGGGATTTGCGCCCAGATAGCGGTAAATCGGACTCATATTTGCCATTTGAAGCCCCCACCCGAACTGAATACCTAAAAATCCGAAATTCATATTCCAGATTTGCCAAAAAGATAAATGCGGCTTTTTTTGCATAAAAAATAAAAATTTACTGTCAATAAAGATATTTCCTCTCTTACTTTATTTCACCATAACCCGCTTTTTTTGTCACTATTTTCTTTGCAACAATACTCTCCAACTCTACTCCTTGTTTGATACCTGCTTCAATAGCAAGGCGATAATGAATACCTCCGTATAATCGGCTCATAGCGGCTTCGTCGGCAGCAGCAAAAAAGGAAGAAAAACTGCGCGGCGCAAAACCAAACAGCACTTCGGTTGAGTCGGTGAAAGCGGTAGATTTTCCGTACATACGCGACAAGGTGGCAGCAGCAGTACCCGAAATCACACTGTGTCCGCTGGGGTGTTCGGGAAAAGGAGGCGTTTGAATGTAGGGTTTCCAGTCGCTGTCGATGAGTTCGTTGATATAAGTGCGCGGACGCACAACATTGGTGCGGTATTTTTCGTACCAACACGACAAAAAAGCATCAAATAAGCCGATAGAAAGCCGCGCATATACCTCTGCACTTTCCAATAAGCCTGCTTTTTTATTTTTTGCCACCTGTGCCGCAATGTTGAACCAGTGCCCCGCCGGTGAAATACGATGTTCAAAAACGCTCAAATGCCCTTTGTTGGTAGAAATACTCGGATTGTCGTCCCAATAGCGGGCAATGTCGCGGTGGGTGGTATCCAATTGTGTAGAATATTGATACACCTCCATTGATTGTCTGTAAAAATCCGAATTTTTATCGGTGCTGTACGGAAAAGCATCTTCTACTACCACATCGCTTGCAGCCGCCAATGCCATCGGACGCAGGCTGTGCCAATGGGGTTCGAGCGCATCGGTATAATCGGGAGCAGTGGGTTTCCAAGCTCCGGCGGTTTTGGAAATCACATAGCGCGGAAAACTCCGCGACTCCAAATAATTGTCTTTTGCCGCCCAAGCCAAAATGCGCTGTGATACTTCACTACCATAGCGAACAGAGGTATTCAAAACCTCTTCGCTCACCGCTTTTTGTTGTTCGGCTGCTATAAATTTTTGTTGCCATTCTTCTATCAGGTAGCCCGAAAAAGCTAATTTTTTAGCCGTTTCACAAAAAGCGGTGACGGCAGCAATACGGGCATCGTAGTTTTTTTCGGGCGGTGGCGGCGGTCCTTGCAAGCCATTGAGCTGGTCGCCCAAAGTTTGGTATTCTTGCGGAAAAGAAGCCGCCAATAGCTCATAAGCCGCCAAATGCGGATAAGCATATACACGCGCTGCTATTATTGGCGGAAATACATCTTCCATTACGGCTTCCAGCAACACACGGCTCGCTTCGTGAAGGGGGCGGGCATCATTGGTAAAAGTATTTTTTTCTGACTGCTGCTGTTTGCAGGACAAAATGAAAAGTGCACATAAAAAAGAAACAACAACAGCTATGCGTTGTATAAAAGATTTCATAAAAAAATGTTGCGATTTTCTATTTTTATAAAGGGATATTTCCGTGTTTTTTGCGAGGTAAAGAAAGTGCCTTGGTTTGCAGCATATCTAAAGCGCGAATAAGTCGTTGGCGTGTTTCGGCAGGGTCAATGACGGCATCAATAAAACCGCGTGCCGCCGCTCCGTAGGGATTAGCGAATTTTTCGGTATATTCTGCTACTTTTTCTTGCAATTTTTCTTCAGGATTTTCAGCAGTTTCTATTTCCCGCTTGAAGATAATCTCGGCTGCACCCTTTGCGCCCATCACGGCAATTTCGGCAGCAGGCCAGGCATAATTTACGTCTGCGCCGATATGTTTGCTGTTCATCACGTCATAAGCACCGCCGTAGGCTTTGCGCGTGATAACGGTCATTTTTGGTACGGTGGCTTCGCAAAAAGCATAGAGTAATTTAGCTCCGTTGCTGATGATGCCGTGCCACTCCTGATCTGTGCCGGGCAAAAAGCCGGGTACGTCCACCAGCACCAATAACGGGATATTAAAAGCATCACAAAAACGCACAAAACGCGCACCTTTGCGCGAAGAGTTAATATCTAATACACCCGCTAAATGAATAGGCTGATTGCCTACAATACCCACACTGCGCCCCGCGATGCGTGCAAAACCGACTACAATATTTTCAGCAAATTCTTTATGAATTTCCAAAAAAGATTGCTCATCAACTATACCTTCTATCACTTCGCGCATATCGTAGGGCTGATTGGGGTTGGCGGGGATAATATTGCGCAATGTCGGACGGTTTTCATCAGAAGCGGTATAAGGCAGACGCGGAGCTTCTTCTTCGCAGTTTTGAGGAATATAGGACAAAAGGCTTTTGAGGGTTTGCAAGGCTTCTACTTCGTTGGCACAGGCAAAATGTGTTACGCCCGATTTGGCGGCGTGTGCGTGTGCGCCACCGAGTTCATCAGAACTTACGTCTTCGTGGGTCACGGTTTTTACTACATTCGGACCAGTTACAAACATATACGAAGTATGCTCGACCATCATAATAAAATCGGTGATGGCGGGAGAATACACCGCACCGCCGGCGCAGGGACCCATCACGAGGGAAATTTGCGGAATAACGCCTGAAGCCAAAGTGTTGCGGTAAAAAATATCGGCATAGCCGCCCAAGCTCACCACCCCTTCCTGAATACGCGCACCGCCGGAGTCGTTTAAGCCGATGACGGGTGCGCCGTTGCGCATCGCCAAATCCATAATTTTACATATTTTTTCGGCGTGGGTTTCGGATAGTGAGCCGCCGAATACCGTAAAATCCTGCGAAAATACATACACTGTGCGCCCGTTGATCGTGCCGTAACCAGTTACTACCCCATCGCCGAGGTATTTTTCTTTATCCAAACCAAAATCGTTGCTGCGATGTGTCACCAACATTCCAATTTCCTCAAAAGAACCATTATCCAATAATAGTTCAATGCGCTCGCGGGCACTGAGCTTACCTTTTTTATGTTGCGAAGCGATGCGTTTTTCACCACCCCCCAAGCGGGCTTCGGCTTCTTTTTTCTGTAAAATGTGTAAGTGTTGTTCCATGTAAAATGATGATTGACGATTTGGATATTTTAAAATATCGCAAAATTAAGAAAAAACACTTTTATTTGCTCATAAATAATGAGCGGAGCGGCAATTTCAGAAAGGGACATAAAAAATATTTATATTTTCTTTTGCTGATAAATAAAATTCCCTCTTACAAGCAATTTTATCTTGTAAGAGGGAATTTTATTTTGTGTAATTATTTTATAAAAAAATTTTATGACATTGTCATAACATATTGATTATCAGTTTTTTATTTTCAAGAAAGACTTTCTGTTTTATTGTTTCTGTTTTAAAAAATTCAACAGTCCCTGAAAATAAATACTTTGATCGTCCCACATACACATGTGGCTACCATTGGGGCAAAGCCAAAATTGCCCTTTCGGTATAGAGGTTGCCATATTACGCAGGTGCTGCGGATCCATCGTGTCGTGGGTAGCACCGATAACGAGGGTGGGGATATTCAAATTTTTTAGTTTTTCCTCACAACTCCATTGCTCCAATTTTCCCGAAATACCAAATTCGCTGGGACCTTGCATAGTTACATACAGCGAGTTGTTGATTTGATTGAAGGAGCGTGTCATTGGTTCGGGCCAAGCCTCTAAAGGCAAACGGCAAATGTGTTTGGCATAGAAATGAGGCATCAGCAACTCCATATAGCGCGGATTGCCAAAGTCATTGTTGTTTTCTATGGTTCTTATTTCGTTCAGCACCTGCGGCTCTATTTGCGGAGCTAATACTTCTGCGGCGTAGCGGTCGTAGGCAATGGCATCGCTCATCATATTGGAAATAATAAGCCCTTTGAGGTGCTGTTGGTATTTTAGCGCGTATTCCATCGCCAAAATACCGCCCCACGAGTGCCCCAGTAAATAAAAATTGTCTTTGTCCAACTGCAAAGCGCGGCGCACTTGTTCCACTTCCTCCACATAGCGCGGCAAATCCCACAGAGCAGTATCTTCAGGATTGTCGGAATGACCGCAACCGATTTGGTCGTAGTAGATAAATTCAATGCCTTCGGCGGGCAAAAAGCTCTCAAAACACTCAAAATATTCGTGTGTAGCACCGGGACCGCCATTCAAAAGGAGCAATTTTACGGTCGGGTTGTTGCCGATGCGCTTCGTCCATACATTTAAAGTGCCTTTGGGAGTTTGTACGGGAATGATTTGCACACCTCCATTTTGTATGCCGCTGCCGTGCGGGGCAAAATAAGTTGTACAATCGGGGGCTGTGGCTTGTGCAATAGCAGCAGGGTTATTATATAAAAACCAGCAGAGGCTGAATAATGTAAATGTGCGGTAAAAATGATGAATAAGCATAGAAAAAATAGAATAGGTCGAGTGAAAGAATTTACTAACTATGTTCGGCGATTAAATTTTTAAAACGTTGTACTTGCTCACGATGCCCCAATACAATCAAGTGCATACCCGGTCGCAATGGCGTATCCGGTTCGGGATTGACGATATAGGTGCTTTCGGGGGTTTTGATACCAATAACATTGGCTCCGGTACGGTTGCGGATTTCCAAATCACGAATGGTTTTGTTGCACAAAGAAGGCGGCAAAGCTCCATGTGGCAAATCTTCAAAGTGAATAGTAGCGGCTTCATCGTTGCTTACTACATGAAAAAACTCTACCGCCTGTGGGTTTGCCACCAACGAAGCCATATAGAAACCGCCGATTTTGTCGGGCATAATGACATAGTTAGCTCCCGCACGCCGCAATTTTCGCTCCGATTTTTCATCTACTCCCCTACTCACAATGCGCAAATGCGGATTGAGTTGGCGGGCAGTAAGTACCACATATACATTGCCCGTGTCGTCGTTGAGCGAACTTACCAAAGCACTTGCCCGTTCAATACCCGCTTCCAACAGCACCTCGTCGTGTGTTACATCGCCCACCATATACAATACCTGCGGCTGATTTTCAAAAACTTTGAACGTCTCCGGCTGATTATCTATCACCACAAAGGGTAAACCCTGATTAATAAGCTGCTGGGCGATTTCGCTGCCATATTTGCCGCACCCGCAAATAATAGTATGATGATATAGCTTTGATATTTTATGATCCATATTCAAATTTAAAAAAATCTTTTCTAATTTTCCTTCCGAAATAAAAAAAGTAATCACAGAAACGGTATAGGTAAAATTAAAAACATTGAACAAAATAATGAAAGAAGTAAACAAGCGTCCGGCATCGGAAAGCGGGCGCACCTCCATAAAACCCACCGTAGCAAAGGTAATAACTGCCATATACCAAGCCTCCAAAAGTGTATAACCTTCAATAATCATATAGCCTCCGGTAGCCATAATCAAAGAAAGTATGATAAGCACTACGGCAAATAAAAGCGGCTTGATGAAGATGATAAAATGCCGGTAAATAGGATTGTATAAAAAACCAAATACTTTAACCATATATTATATCAACAATTTAAAGCCAAGTTTTTTTGCGAAAATAAGTTCTTTTTTTCTTAATAAAACTGTTAAAATCATAAAATTAAAGCAATTTTTGTCAAATTTGTTGTATTCTGCATTCAGCACTGGAAACAGATTTGTATCTTCATCTTATTATAAAAAAATATGGCAGCATACAGCATTTTTGATATTATAAAAGTAGGCGTAGGACCCTCCAGTTCGCACACGATGGGTCCCTGGCAGGCAGCGTTGAACTGCATGGCTTCTTTTACACAATCGCATCATTTAGCCGGTGTATGTGCCTTGCGCGTACATCTTTACGGCTCACTCGCCAAAACCGGCAAAGGTCACGGTACTGATGTAGCCGTATTGATGGGTTTGAGTGGCGAGGATTATCGCAGTATTGATACTTCGCATATTCCTGTGTTGTTGGGGCGCATTCAGCAAGACCGCCAAATTCAATTATTCAAAAAACACCGCATCGTTTTTGACCCGAATACTGATATTGTTTTTCATTTCAACGAATCTTTGCCCCAGCATCCCAACGCTTTAAGTTTTGAAATTCATACCATTGATGAGCAAATACATCGTTTTACTTATTATTCGGTGGGCGGCGGCTTTGTGGTGCAAGAAGGCGAAATAGCTGCTGCACAGAGCGAAGCGTCTTTTCATTTGCCCTACCCTATTGAGCACGCCTACGAAATAGAGCAGTATTGCACCCAAAACAACTGGCACATCGCCGACTTAGTGCTCCGCAATGAGTGGGCGTGGCGCAGCCCCGAAACAGTAGATGCTCAGTTGTCGGAACTATGGCAACACATGAAACACTGTATTTGGCGCGGCTGCCACACCAACGGTGTTTTGAGTGGAGGTTTACAGGTGGTACGCCGCGCTGCCCATCTCAACGAAAAACTATTGGAAGGCAAGCGTTTTGATGATGTGGAAATGTGGCTGGCGCATATACGCACGCTGCGCCCTTCGTTTCAGCAGGTACTTAAATGGGTGAGTTGTGCGGCATTGGCGGTCAATGAAGAAAATGCGGCTTTCGGGCGTATCGTCACTGCTCCTACCAACGGAGCGGCGGGTGTGCTGCCGGCGGTGCTGTTTTATTATTATTGCTTTGTGGAGGGCAGTAATGAAGAACAGATAAAGCGTTTTTTGTTGGTAGCTGGCGAAATAGGGAGTATTTTTAAAAAACGCGCTACCATATCGGCGGCGATGGGGGGCTGTCAGGCAGAAATCGGTGTATCTTCGGCGATGGCGGCGGCGGCATTGGCTGCCTGTTGCGGCGGTACGGTGTCGCAGGCACTGATGGCTGCCGAAATAGCGATGGAGCATCATTTGGGGCTTACCTGCGACCCCATTGCGGGTTTGGTTCAAATTCCCTGCATCGAACGCAACTCTATGGGTGCTGTAAAAGCGATTACTGCCGCCAATATAGCCTTGGAAAGCAACCCGAAACTCGCAAAGGTTTCTTTAGATGCCGTCATAAAAACGATGTGGGAAACAGCTTTGGATATGAACCACAAATACAAAGAAACCGCCGAAGGCGGTTTGGCGGTGAATATTCCGGTAAATGTGAGTGAGTGTTAAACGCTTCCTTTTTTCTTCTTCACCATCAAAAAAAATGAAACAGCTTTCTTTGCCGTAAATTCCATATTTTTGGCAAAAAAAAAGAGAGCAGATGAAAACAGAAAGTGTATGGCAACACGCCGTTTTTCAAAGCGACACCCAAAAAGCATATTTCAATGTGCTGTTTACGGCGTTTCAGTTGAAGGCGCGTGTGTATAAAGCCATCAAAGGTTTCGGTATTACCCACGAACAATATTATGTGTTGCGTATTTTGCAGGCGGCACAGCCTTATCCTTTGCGCCTCAACGCCATCACTGCCCGCATGTTGGAATCCAACTCCAATACCACCCGAATTATGGATAAACTTCTTGCCAAAAAATTGGTACTCAAAGAACACGCCGAACAAGACCGCCGCGAACTACAGATTTCTATTACCGAAAAAGGCAGCGGTTTGGTGGCGCATATTGAAGAATTGGTATTTGGCGATGCGCAAACTTGGACGGCTCTCAACGAAACAGAAGCGCATTTGCTCAATCAGATATTGGATAAAATGAGGAATGTAAAAGGCTGATATTCTGTTGATCATCAACTATTAATTGCATACAAATGATGACTTTATACGTTGCCAACTTTGCTGACGATACAGACGACTTTGAATTGGAAGCTCTCTTTGCCCAATATGGCGAAGTGATACACTGCCGTCTGGCGCGTCATCACCGCACACAGGCGGCTCTGGGTTATGCTTTTGTCTCCTTTGATGCGCCCTACGATGCCGAGCGTGCCGAGCGCGAACTCAACGGCTTTCGCTGGAACGGGAGAATATTGCAGGTGCGTCCTGCCGAAGCCAAAAAATCGTAAGCAACACTGAAAAAAACGCCTCAATATCCTAATTTTCTGCCCGAATCCAAAAACATTTTTTTGTGCAGTGCTGCCATTTTAATGGCAGTGATGGCTGCTTCTACGCCTTTGTTGCCGTGTTTTCCGCCCGCGCGGTCGAGGGCTTGTTGTTGGTTTTGCGGCGTTAAAAGCCCAAAAATAAAAGGTATCTGATGCCGCAAATTGAGCATCATCAGGCTTTGAGATACCGCACTGTTGATGTATTCGTCGTGGCGGGTTTCGCCGGTAACTACACAGCCCAATGCCACCACCGCATCGGCTTGATGCCTTTGAAACAGCCAATGACAAGCCAGCGGCAACTCGTAGCTACCCGGCACTTGCTCCACAAAAATATGGGCTTCGGCAACGCCATAATGCAGCAGTGTGTCGCGGCAGCCTTGCAGCAAAGCCATCGTCACTTCGGGATTCCACTCGGCTACGGCAATGGCGATTTTGAGCGCAGGTGCAAGGGCTTGTTCGGCGGGGCTGAGGCTATGCTCTGATAAATTGTGTTGAGTGCTTGCCATGTTTGTGTTTGTTGTTATTGAATCAATATTTTTTAAAAAAAACAATAAAAGGTAATCATATTAAGAAATCCGGCAGGGTGTATTTGCATAAAAAACGCTGTCAGAAAAAAATTTCCGACAGCGTTTTTTTTAATCATCAATTATTTTTTTTTACAAAAAACAATCTGCTACAACATTGCACTTACGCGCGAAATATATTTGTCGGCATCTTTGCCTTGTGTAGTAGTCGGGTATTTGTCGCGGAGGTTTTCGTAAATATTCAGGGCTTCTTTATAGTTTTTTTGCGACTCCAACGCCATTGCCGCTTTCATCAGAAACATCGGCGTAGTAAATTCGTTAGCATTATAAGATGCCGCTTTGCGATAATAGCTCACTGCTTCGCTCATATCGCCTTTTTCGGCATAAGCATCGCCCGTAGCTCCGAGTGCCATTGCTCCCACGATTTTATCTTTTCCTTTAAAACCGCGCAAGTGGTCTATTGCTCCGTCAAAATCTTTGAGTTGGAGGCTACTGATACCGGCATAATAATGTGCCAGATTTGCCGCTTTGGTGTAGCCACTGTAATCATCAATAATATCCAAAAATCCCGGACTGTTGCCATCACCGTTGAGTGCTAATTGGAAAGAATCTTTGGCAAAATATTGCTGCGCCATAAACATATCGTTTTGGGCGGCGGTTTCCTGCTTGGGCAAATATACGCGCGTGAAATAAAAATAAATAGCAGCTACCAGCAAAAGCGCACCCACAGCAATAGATACCGTGCGTTGATTATCGTGGATAAATTTTTCGCTCTTACCCTGTAACTCTTCTACATCTATTACTTCATCTATGAGGGTTTCTTCGTGATGCGGCGGCGTGTGCTGCTGATCTTTTACTTTTGACATATTATTTTTATAAGTTTTGTTTTTTTTTATTGTTGATATAGATAATATATTTTAAAATTTTAAAAAGGTACTTTTGCTGCCCTGAGCATTAATCTGTCAGATACGGATAGTCGGCTTGCAGATACACATCTTGATACAATTCTGCTGCTTCAGGAAAAGGCGACTCTTCGGCAAAGCGTACACATTGGTCTATTTCGGCTTGAATTTTTTGCTCTACGGATTCTATCCACGCTTCATCGGCATATTTTTTCTTGCGGATAATATCCAATACATGGTCAATGGGGTCATCGGCTTTGTATTTGGCAACTTCTTCTTTGCTGCGGTATTTTTGAGGGTCTGACATAGAGTGCCCTTTATAGCGATAGGTTTTTATTTCCAAAAAAGTAGGACCACCGCCACTGCGGGCACGTTGTGCTGCCTCGTGTACAGCAAAAAACACATCATCGCAGTCCATACCATCTACAATAGCCGAAGGCATATCGTAGGCTTTGCTCAAACTGCTGATGTCGGTGACATTTGAGGAACGCGCCACCGAAGTACCCATGGCATACATATTATTTTCTACTACAAATATCACCGGTAACTGCCACATCATTGCCAGATTAAAAGTTTCGTGCAAAGCTCCCTGCCGCGCTGCTCCATCGCCAAACAAACAAACCGTCACTCTGCCCGTGTTCAGATATTTATCGGCAAAAGCTATGCCAGCTCCCATCGGAATCTGCGCTCCCACAATACCATGACCACCGTAGAAGTGTTTTTCTTTGGAAAAAAAGTGCATAGAGCCGCCTTTTCCTTTGGAGCAGCCGGTGGCTTTGCCGTAGAGTTCTGCCATGCAAGCATCGCTGCTGATACCGCGTGCCAACGCAAAACCGTGGTCGCGGTAGGCGGTAATGATGGGGTCGTTGTCGTTGAGTGCTGCCACAATTCCTGTGCTCACAGCTTCCTGACCGATATATAAATGACAAAAACCGCGAATTTTTTCCTGTCCGTACAACATACCGGCACGCTCTTCAAAACGGCGTTGGCGCAGCATTGATTCGTACCACTCTAAGTACATTTGTTTGGTGATTTTAGGTTGCGGCATATTTTATATCTAATTTTGTTGCAAATATAAGAATGAAATTTAACTTTACAAGTTGCTCCCCGCTTGCATCTTTATTTTTAAATGTATTATTCGGTTGTTTCGCTCAAAGGCACAAAGTTGTATTAGCTTTAAGGTAATGGTTTTTAATTAACTGTTGGCAATTTGGCAATATTATATCTGATGATAAAAAGCCTGATAACAATATCATTGAAAAACTCGCTTTTAGAAAAAGACAATGTTTTTATCGTGAGCCTACCCAAAGCCTGCCGAATGGTGTTGTTCCAACGCTCTATATGATTGGTTTGTCCAGTATCTTTACATTTGACTTTATAACTGTTAATTCTACTTGATATCAGCAGCACAGCCATAGCGGTTATGAGTCTTTGCGATTTCCATAAAGCGAAGCAGGTACGCAGTCCCCCCCCAACTTATGACAAATAAAATAAATGTGCTGCTGCGCTATCGCCTTCCTCGAAAACAGCGCGGCAGCTTGTTTGTTTTTTCTCATAACGAAAAAAAATTAAATGGTTAAGAAATAAATTATTCCCTTTCGGGAGAATGATTTTATTTTTTGATGACGATTGATTTTATATATTGTAAGATATTTTTGCTGATATTCAAGGGCTAATTAAAAAATACTGAGTTACTGCTGTTTCACAGTCAAATTATGATGAGAACAATACTCAATTTATTTGCTATGGATTCATTACGCGCTTATAAAAAACCCGTTAGGATTGATATATTAGTAGAGAAATAAAAACACACCTTTTTAACCTCTTTAGAGGTGATATTCTTATAGAATAGGAGATATATCACCCCCAAAGTGAGAGTTATCATCGCCAAATCCGAAAAGTTACCAAAAACAAGGGAGCTTTCCCCTCCGATATGGCTTTGATAAAGTTCATCTTTCTAGCGGCTAAAAATATTCAGAATAAGTGGAAGATGCCCCTATCCAACTGGACTATCGCCATTGCTCAACTCAAAATTATATTCCCAAACCACCGTATTCAAATTCACATTTAAACAACCCTATTTCTTACGAATAGCACAGTTTATTTTACACGCCTCCGCATCATCACCGTATTGCACGACCGCAAAGCCGCGTTACACCCTCGCAAAGCCATCTCACACCCTCGCAAAGCCGCGTTGCACTGAAACAATGTCAGGTTGCACTGAAACAATGTCAGATTACACCCTTACAAAGCCGCGTTACACTTTCGCAAAGCCATCTCACACCCTCGCAAAGCCGCGTTACACTGAAACAATGTCAGGTTGCACTGAAACAATGTCAGGTTACACCCTTACAAAGCCGCGTTACACTTTCGCAAAGCCATCTCACACCCTCGCAAAGCCGCGTTACACTGAAACAATGTCAGGTTGCACTGAAACAATGTCAGGTTACACCCTTACAAAGCCGCGTTACACTTTCGCAAAGCCATCTCACACCCTCGCAAAGCCACGTTACACTGAAACAATGTCAGGTTACACTGAAACAATGTCAGGTTACACCCTTACAAAGCCGCGTTACACTTTCGCAAAACAAAGAAATAAAATGAACAACACAAGCCTCAAAAAAAACAAATTTAAACCCACTGCAATTCACAACAGTGAATAAATGTTTTTTTATGTATTTTTTTAAAGGAATTAAAAATCAATTATTTCAACACTATTTCACCCCTCATACTCGCCATAAATTTGGCGTAATGTATCCGCTATTTCGCCCAAAGTAGCATATTGTTCCACAGCCTCTACCACGATAGGCATAATATTTTGGTCGGCGAGTGTCGCTTCGCGGAGTTGCAAGAGGATAGCTTGTACGGCGGCATTGTTGCGGCGGGCGCGAAGTTGGCGCAGTTTTTCGCTCTGCAACACCCTGATACTGTCGTCTATTTTAAAAGTTTCGTTGTAAGGAGCTTCATCTACTACATATTTATTCACCCCCACTATACTCTGTGCACCGCTTTCTATCGCTTTCTGATATTCGTAAGATGCCCGCGCAATTTCATTTTGCATCATTCCGGCTTCAATTGCTTTTACCGCCCCGCCCATAGCAGCTATCTGATCCATATATTTTTGAGCTGCTGCTTCCAATTCTGCCGTTAATGTTTCCACAAAATAAGAACCGGCAAGCGGATCCACCGTGTCAGCGATGCCGCTTTCTTCTGCGATGATTTGTTGGGTGCGCAATGCAATACGCGCTGCCGCCTCAGTAGGCAAAGAAAGGGCTTCGTCGTAGCCGTTAGTGTGCAAACTCTGCGTGCCGCCCAAAGCCGCCGCCAATGCCTGCAAAGTTACGCGCACAATATTATTGTGGGGTTGCTGGGCAGTGAGCGTGCTACCGCCGGTTTGGGTATGAAAACGCAACATCTGAGCGCGCGGGTCATCAGCACCTAAAGATTTCATCATATTCGCCCACAAACGGCGTGCAGCCCTGAATTTGGCAATTTCTTCAAAAAAATTATTATGGGCATTAAAGAAAAACGACAAACGCTGCCCAAAAACATTAATATCCAAGCCTTTGCTCAATGCCGCTTCTACGTATGCTTTGCCGTTGGCGAGCGTAAAAGCCAATTCCTGCGCCGCCGTAGAGCCTGCTTCGCGGATATGATAACCCGAAATAGAAATTGTATTGAATTTAGGCAATTCGGCACTGCACCATTCAAAAATATCGGTGATAATTTTCATAGATGCCTGCGGCGGGTAAATATAAGTGCCGCGTGCCGCATATTCTTTTAAAATATCATTTTGGATAGTTCCCGAAATTTGGCGCAAATCCGCACCCTGCCGTTTTGCAAGAGCCACATACAAAGCCAATAAAATAAAAGCACTTGCATTGATGGTCATTGAAGTAGAAATATCCTGCAAGCGAATTCCTTTAAATAAAATCTCCATATCCTCAAGACTGTCGATGGCTACACCCACTTTGCCCACCTCTCCTTCGGCAAGTGGGTGGTCGCTGTCGTAGCCGATTTGAGTGGGCAAATCAAAAGCTACCGAAAGTCCCATAACACCCTGCTGTAAAAGATAATGATAGCGGCGGTTAGATTCTTCGGCAGTAGAGAATCCGGCATATTGTCGCATCGTCCACAAGCGCGAGCGATACATTTCGGTATGAATACCGCGCGTAAAAGGGAAATTTCCGGCTTCTTCTTTTTGAAAACCGGAAGGTAAATCATAATTATTATTGATTTCTATACCTGAATCCGTCATAAAACGGTTCTTGCGCAATGGAGAAGATTTTTTGGAGGACATAAGAGCCTTTGCTATTGGTGAAAAAATAAAAATACTGTTTTAAAAAATATAAATTTCTGATGCTTTAAGTATAAATAAAAGCATTTCAAATCAATACCTAAATGGTTCCACATTATACAGAGTACGAACCACAGCAAAAATAAATACAATTACTGTAACCTCAATAATAAAAGGTAGTGATTTAAAATGTATGCTGAATATTAAGAGGGGTACGGAACTTGTTTCTAAGAAAGATATAAGTTTTAATGATACCGTAGTGCATATCATCTTTCTTAGAAAAGCAAACGGTTTGGCGACAGAGCCTTTTAAATGTGTTCTGAAATCTCGGTTGCGCCTTTCAATATGGGTAGTTTTAGCCTTTGCGATAATATGCTTTTGAGGAGCAATGTACTTTTTATAAGACTTCCAATCATCGGTTCGGTAGGAATCAATTTGTAAATGAGCAAGTTTTCTCATCAGAGCTTTGCAAGCCGAATTATTGCGTTTTCCGATGTAAAAAGCTAAAATTTGACCAGAATCTGCGTCATAAGCATACCAAAGCCAGCGTTTGCCTTGTTTGCGATGTTTGACAAAAGTCCACATTTCATCAATTTGGACCTTCTTAAAATGTCCTTGAACAATAGGCTCTTCTATTTGTCTGAACCACTTGCGCAAGATCAATAAGATGCCCGCGATGCTTATTCTACAGACCCTTTGAATATCTCTGATACCACTGCCATTGAAGGTCATACAGCGAACCTGCCGTTTAATACGAGGATCTGCTCCTTTGTATTTGTAGGCAAATTGAAATTGTTTTTTGCACTTATAACAATAGAAATTTTGAGTACCATTGGCTTTTTTGCCATTTTTTTTACATTTGTATCCTCACAATGAGGGCAAACCACTTGAACCAGTATTTCAGACATACTAATTTAAGTTGGTTTTGCCCTTTTGGGTTGTCAATATGACAACTTTTTGCAAAAATCACCAGCATACATTCTTAATCAGTACCTAATAAAAAAGACTGCCCTTCGTTAAAGAGCAGTCTTTAAAAATGTCATATCAGTACAATTCTATCGTACCAATGTCAAATTTCCTTCGTAGTATTTTTCTTTCCCGTTGTCAAATGTCACTACAATATAGAACGTATAAACCTCCATTTCCTGTTCGGTGTCTTTGTAAAATCCGTCCCACTGGAAGTCTATCTCATCGCTCTCATATACCTCATTCCCCCAACGGTTGAACACCGATACGTGGATCTTCGCAATATCCTTCTTGCCGCTCAACTGCCATACATCATTCACTCCATCACCATTCGGACTAAAAGCAGTCGGTATATATAACTCCGGTATCTCCGGTGCTATATTGTTGCATTGCATCACCGTCAGGCTCAATTGCGCCACATCGCTGCAATCCCCGTCTGTTAAGGTGTAGGTAAAATTGTAGTTCCCCACTGCCGCCGCCGTGAACAAACCCCTCACCACCGCGCCACTGCCGTCCGTCCATACGCCCCCACTGTCCGGATTGCCCTCCATCAACGACAACAAACTCACTTCCCCCGACTCTATACAATGTTCCCCACTGCTGTTGATCCCCGCATTCGGCTGACCCGAAACCACCGTGTGTACACAGGTACACGTCGTGCTGTCGTAGCTGTCCGCTGTCGTGCAATCATTGTCATCGCAATCAGGAGCCGCTATCGGCGTATGCTCGCAGGTACAAGTATTGTCGTCATAGCTGTCCGCTGTGCCACAATCGTTGTCATCACAACTTGGCGGCGGTATCAAACTATTTACACAGGTACACGTCGTGCTGTCGTAGCTGTCTGCCGTGTTGCAGTTATTGTCATCGCAATCCGGTGGCGGTATTTGAGTGTTCACACATTCACAAAGCACCGCATCATAGCTGTCCGCCGTGCCGCAGTTCCCATCATCGCAAGCTCCCGGTGTTATCGGGTTGTGCTCACAGACACAAGTCTGTATATTATACACATCTGCCGTGTTGCAATTATTGTCATCACAATCCGGTGGCGGTAGCAGCGTGTTTATACAACTGCAAGTAGCCGCATCATAGCTGTCTGCTGTCGTGCAATCATTGTCATCGCAATCCGGTGGCGGTATTTGAGTGTTCACACATTCACAAAGCACCGCATCATAGCTGTCCGCCGTGCCGCAGTTCCCATCATCGCAAGCTCCCGGTGTTATCGGGTTGTGCTCACAGACACAAGTCTGTATATTATACACATCTGCCGTGTTGCAATCATTGTCATCACAATCCGGTGGCGGTATCGGCGTGTTTATACAACTGCAAGTAGCCGCATCGTAGCTGTCTGCCGTGTTGCAATCATTGTCATCGCAATCCGGTGGCGGTATTTGGGTGTTCACACATTCACAAAGCACCGCATCATAGCTGTCCGCTGTGCCGCAGTTCCCATCATCACAAGCTCCCGGTGTTATCGGGTTATGCTCACAGACACAAGTCTGTATATTATACACATCTGCCGTGTTGCAATCATTGTCATCACAATCCGGTGGCGGTAGCAGCGTGTTTATACAACTGCAAGTAGCACTGTCATAGCTGTCTGCCGTATTGCAATCGTTGTCATCACAATCCGGTGGCGGTATCGGCGTGTTTACACAAGTACAAGTAGCACTGTCGTAGCTATCTGCCGTATTACAATCATTGTCATCACAACTTGGCGGCGGTATTTGGGTGTTTACACAAGTACAGGTTGTACTGTCGTAGCTATCTGCCGTCTGGCAATCATTGTCATCACAATCCGGCGGCGGTATTGGGGTGTTTACACAGGCACAAGCCGCCACATCATAGCTGTCTGCCGTCGTGCAATCCTGATCATCGCAAGCTCCCGGTGTTATCGGGTTATTTTCACAGGCGCAAGTCTGGGTATTGTAAACATCTGCCGTATTGCAATCCCCGTCATCACAACTTGGCGGCGGTATCAAAGTATTTACGCAGGTACAGGTCGTGCTGTCGTAGCTGTCTGCCGTCTGGCAATCTCCGTCATCGCAATTCGGCGGAGGTATCTGCGTATTTACACACTGACAAAGGCTGCTGTCGTAACTGTCTGCCGTCCCGCAATCCCCGTCATCACAACTGCCCGGATTTACTGCCGTGTGCTCGCAACTGCAAGTGCTGCTGTTGTAGCTGTCTATCGTCCCGCAATCCCCATCATCGCAATTTGGTGGCAGTACAGGGAGGTAGATACAGCTACACGTATTGCTGTCGTAGCTGTCGGCTGTATTACAATCCCCGTCATCGCAAACCAATGGCGGTATCGGCGTATGTACACAGGCACACGCAGCTGCATCATAACTATCCGCCGTGCTGCAATCATTGTCCTCGCAGCTCCGGTGTAATCGCATTGTGCTCACACTGACACGTTTGCGTATTATAAACATCTGCTGTATACAGTTATTGTCATCACAATTCGGCGGCGGTATGATAGTATGGCTGCAACTGCACGTAGCCGCATCGTAACTGTCTGCCGTCCCGCAATCTCCGTCATCACAATTTGGTGGCGATATCGGCGTATGCACACAGGTACAGGTCAAACTATTGTAGCTGTCTGCCGTGCTGCAATCTCCGTCATCACAATTCGGCGGAGGTATGATGCTATGGCTGCAACTGCACGTAGCCGCATCGTAACTGTCTGCTGTCCCGCAGTCATTGTCATCACAATTTGGTGGCGATATCGGCGTATACACACAGGTACAGGTCAAACTGTTGTAGCTGTCTGCCGTGCTGCAATCTCCATCATCACAATTCGGCGGAGGTATCGGCGTGTTCACACACTGACACAGTCCCTCATCATAGCTGTCCGCTGTTCCGCAATTGTTGTCATCGCAGGCTCCCGGCTCTATAGGGCTGTACTCACATTCGCAAGTCAAAAAGTTATACACATCTGCCGTCTGACAATCCCCGTCATCACAACTCGGAGGCGGTAGCGGCGTAAACACACAAGAACAGCTCGCACTGTCGTAGGTGTCTGTCGTGCTGCAGGGTTGTCATCGCATACCGGCAATGCGATCGGTTCGTGTTCGCATTCACAGATAGATGAGTTGTAGCTGTCTGCCGTCTGACAATCCCCATCATCACAACTTGGAGGAAGGATTGGCGTATTGATGCATAGGCAAATCTGCGCATCGTAGGTGTCTTCGGTCGTACAGTCCCCGTCATTGCACAATGGTACGATGACCGTATGAACACAGGTGCATTGTGACGCTATATAGCTGTCTAAAGTATTGCAATCCCCGTCATCACAACTCGGCGGGTCTATGAACTCGTGCGTACATTCACATATAAATGGATCATAGACATCTAATGTACTACAGATATTGTCGTTGCAATTCGGTATCACCGGAGGTTCGCCCGCCAAACAGGAACAACTCATATCATCCCAAACCTCCAAGCCGTTGTAACAATTCCCATCATCACAATTCGCCGGAATAACGGGTTCTCCGGGGGCACATTGACACAGCGTAGCATTCCACCACTCTGCACCATTCAAACATTGCCCGTCATCACAATTTCCGGGGTCGGGACAAATGAAGACACAAGAGCCGTCTTCACAACTCGCATTCGGATTGTAATTCTCTGCCGTCGGATTCGTACAGCCCTCTATCCCCAATGCGATCGGTACCACCAAACTCTGGGCACAGGCTCCCGCCCGGTGTAAACATCGCATTCACCACGGTGGCATCGTAGATGGATTCACACTCGTCGGTGCCCAACTCCCAACAACCCCATTGGAAGAGATGATCGGTAGCGTAAATACCGCATCGCCTGACATAAACTTGGAAAATCCGTGAAACTCGCCGTCACGACATCGGTAATTTCTATGGTCATTGTAGTGCTTTGCGCACAAGGATTGCTGCTCGGAGTGAAGGTGGCAATGACAGGGAGTTGGCGTGGCCCGATTGATACTCGCAGGACTCCACGTCCCCGTCACTCCGTTGTTCGTGGTGCAACACCAATACCCCCGAACTGCTGCTCAAAGGATCCATCGGCGTAAACGTCGGTGTCACCGCAGGACTCACCGTTACACTCGGGATATAGGGTTGACCACACCCTGGCAGGAGTAAACGTATAATCAAAACTCGCCTATTCGAAATCACTCCCGGTACCCAGTACCCGCTATTCCGTTGTCCGATACCGAAGGCAGCACAGCTACCACTTCCTTCCCAACAATGGCTGTCTGTCGAGAAAACTCCGCACGGCTCCCGACGTAATCGTCATCTAATATAAGGGCAACGCACAATTGTTCACCTGTGGCGTGAAGGTATAACCACCGAACTGCTGTTCGATATCGCGCCGACTCCAGACTCCCGTTATTCCATTGTCCGATACCGAGAGCAACGTGTCGCCGCTCGTTGCAATACGTATTCTCTATACTGAACTGTGGAACAACTGCATTTTGAATCACCACCGTCATCGCTGACGTACTCGCGCATTGCCCCCACTCCGGGTAAACGTATAAGTCGTGTAGCGGTATTGTTCGACGCAGGAATCAGCTGCCCTGATGCCATTCGTTGAAGTAGTCGGTAAAGTAATACTACCACCCGAACAAATTGCGGCAATCAGTGAAACCAGGGCGTTTGATTGTTCACCGTCACTCGTCAAGGTCACTGTACGCCATTGTCCACCACTCGGCGTGAAGGTATAAGTCGTGGTCGCTGTATTTATTCACCGCAGGACTCGGCTGCCTCCTATGCTGTTTCTTGGGGTAGTCGGTAACATAATGTTGTCCATGAACAGATCGGCGAAAGTGCGGTAAACACCAAAAACACCAAACCATTGGGTGTATAAACGCATTGGCCACGTAATGCTGTCATAGCTGTCATCGGTGCCAATCATTGTCATCGCATATCGGCGGCGGAACCGAGTATGCTCACAGGTGCAGCTGTCGTGTTGTAGCTGTCTTGCGTACCGCAATCATTGTCATCACTGCCAATTCGGCGAGAACCGGCTATGCTCACGGGCACAAGTTGTTGTATCGTAGCTGTCCTGCTACTGCAATCATTATCATCCAATTCGGCGGTGGTATCGGAGTATGCACACAAGCCAAAGTTGTTATAGATTGGCAATCAACTAACACCATAATGCCAGCTTATATCGGTGGAACGCCGCTCACAACCAACACAAGCAACCCCCATCAAAAGTAGCCGTTTCATAACAGCCAAATTTGTCGGAGCAGGTGGCTCAACACCGCTCACCTCCCAAGCACAGGTGCTTGCATTGAGGTGGCGTTTCATAACAGGCTAAACCGTTCGGAGGTGGCGGTTATTACATTCACTATCACCGTCATCGTCGCTGTA